>NZ_DAOPSE010000053.1:0-5817 GCF_035349255.1 Defluviitoga sp.
AATACTGAAGACATTAATGGTGAAGGCCTTACCTTAGCATTATCTGCTGGTTGTAAATTAATTAATTTAGAGTTTCTTCAGTTTATACCTGGATATTTAAAACCAAAATATAAAACTATATTTGCTGAAAAAGCCTTTAAATATACTACTTTGGAAGATAGTAATGGAAATAGTATTCTTGGAAAATATTTTCCTGAATATGTTAATGAAAAAGATATTTTGAATGAAAGATCAACTCATGGGCCTTTTAGTAGCAGACTGAAATCAAAATATTTAGACATAGCATTGTTCAAAGAAAGTCTTAGAAACTCAGAACTTCAAGGTGCTAAGGTAAAATATGACATTTCAATTTCAAATAGTGAAGGATTTTTGATTAAGGAATATTTTAATTGGCTTGAGCAAACGAGAGGAATAAAATATAATGAAGAAATAGTAATAACTACTTTTGCACATGCATCTAACGGCGGAATTAGAATTAATAAACGTGCAGAAACAGGTGTAAAAGGGATTTATGCAGCTGGTGAAGTAACAGGAGGGATGCATGGGGCGGATAGGATAGGAGGTTTATCTACGGCTAACGCCCTTGTTTTTGGAAAAATAGCAGGACAAAATGCTGCTCTATTTGCTAAAAATCAAAGAAATTACAATAAAGAAAATATTATTAAACCGAAAATTAGTTTATATATAGATAGTATAAGAATTCCTAAACTTAATCCGAACCTAATAATTGAAGAAGTAAAGGAACTTATGTGGAAAAGCGGGAACGTCGTTAGAAACGATGAACAATTAAATTATGCTATTAAAAAGATAAAAGAATTATCAACAAATTTTCAGGAAGGAATTGAATATTTTAAGGAAATTGATCTTTATAACATTATCAAAGCAAAAAATTATGTAGATTTATCATTAATTTTACTTACTACTATGCTATTAAGAGAGGAAAGTAGAGGTTCTCATTTCAGAGAGGATTATCCATTTCAAATGAATAAGTTTAATAAATTTATAGTTGTTTCAAAAAATAAAAAAGGAGTCATAGAATATCACATGGAAGCCCCTAACAATTAAATAAGCTTATTTTGATATTTTTCAACTTTAGATAATAAAAGGGAGGAATGTTATCCTCCCTTTTATTCATTGGTTGTTAAAGGATCTCCTATTTTTAACAATCCAACATCGTTTATTTCTAGAAAATGTGTTCTAGTATCGTGACCGCATAACCGACAACCATCTATTCTAAAGAGTCTAACTACCTCGCCAATAGGTCTATCATATATTTTTGCTGTATATTGCGACATTATTAATTCTTTGGCTAAAACCATTGTTCCATCTGCAATATGGCCAACTGCATAACTACTTTCTTTACCATACCATCACCCTCCTTTGAAGGCTACTGGTTGGAGTTTTTATTATCTTTCCAGAAGATATTTTACCATGCTATACTAAGATTGCGTGAATGTTATTAATTTTTTATTTTCTTTTTTAAATTTAGTTAACAGTCAAAAATTTTTAGACAAAAAATGCTAAGATTTTTAACAAGCAATTACTTTAGAGGTAGTTTCTAAAAATTAATTAAAAAAAGATTACTATTTATTTTCTAGCAAGAATATAATAATGACAACTTTTTGATCCATCGTTTTTGATATCTTCTACATAAAGCAACTTTTGAATCTCAAAATTAGAAAGAAGACTTTTTGCCTCTTGTTCGTTTACAAAATAGTGAGGAAGACCTTTTTCTATTCCATCTTGTTTAATGATCGTGTTTTCATCAATTTTGTAATTTAAATTTTTTAAATAAGAGGTGTTGTTTTTAGAATTAAGGGTTACGAACAATTCTCCGCCTGGTTTAAGAACGCGATCAATTTCTGAGATAACCTTCTTAATACCCTTAGAATCTGTGTGATATATAACATGAAATGAAAATACCGCGTCAAAAGTAGAATTTTCAAAGGGTAAAGAGTGCATATCACATAGTTTTACGTCAATTTTGTAATCTTTTTGTTTACAAATGGCTTCAAACTTCTCAATTGCGCTTGGTGACCCATCTACAGCAGTAACGTTAAATCCTTGTTCATAGAAATATAATGAGTTCCTTCCAAGGCCACAGCCAAGATCTAAAATCTTGTTTTTGTTTTCCTTTTTCCAACGGATGGAAAGAGGGTATACCACAGGAGCAGGAGTTAGCCAATGATCATCATTTATGTTATTCCAATCCCATGCACCAGTAATGTGATTTTTATTTTCCATTTTTTTTGCCTCTACTTAAAATCTTTTATCATCATTAAATAGACTACCTATGAATCCTCTACTTATGTTTCGAGATTCATCTTTACTTGTGAAATGAGCTGCTTGAATTATTCTATCAGCAAGTCTAGAAAAAGGAAGACTTTGAAGATAAACTTTTCCTGGACCAGTGAGTTGAGCTAGGAATATTCCTTCACCACCAAAAAGTGCATTTTTAAAACCACCAACAAACTTGATATCATAATCAACTGTTTCCGAAAATCCGACTATACAACCAGTATCAACTCTCAATGTTTCTCCGGGTTCTAAAAATTTTTCTACAATAGTTCCACCTGCATGAATAAAAGCCATACCGTTCCCTTCAAGTTTTTGGAGAATGAATCCTTCACCTCCAAATATTCCTGCTCCAATTTTTTTAACAAATTGAATTTTTATTTCTATGCCTTTGGCAGAACAAAGATAACTATTTTTTTGACAAATAAATTGACCATTAAATTCAAGCAAATCGACAGGAATAATTTTGCCAGGATATGGAGCAGAAAAAGCCACTCTGCCCTTTCCTGAACCAGAATTGATAAAATTTGTAATAAAAAAAGATTCTCCGACTATCATTCTTTTAAAACCCTTGAACATTCCTCCTTCTGCATTTGTTTGCATGACAATATTATTATCCATATACATTAAAGCCCCAGCTTCTGCTCTAACGCTTTCTTGAGGATCTAATTCAATTTCAACTAATTGCATATCGTCTCCAAATATTTTATAATCGATAATATCTGCCATCTTTTATTCCTCCCGTTATTATTATTTTACTCACTTTAAATATTCAAAATTCTTAATATATCTAATACTCTCTAACAGTATTTTATCTATGTTTATTAAAATGATACCGTGAAAGAGAAAGGAATTTTTATTTAAATTAACAACATCATAAATCAAAATCATGTTTTTAAAAATATCTCATTTGTAAAATATTTTTAGCTTCGATTTTATATTATATATTAAATATATTAAAAAATTAAATATACAACAACATTCAAATTCATGTCTGTTAAGTTATACCTCTAAGAGGGTATAGTTTAATAATGTTTGTTCAGCAGATTAAGAATAAGTCAAGATTTCAATGATTAGAGGGTTAGATAAATTGGAGATGTTGTTGTAGGCTAGATAATGATTTAGGAATAAGTGTTCTAGAGTCGTTTCTTTCGATTGATGGAGAATTTGGAACAATATTAGAAAATTATATGCGGATTTTTCAATTTACTTGTTTTTTTAACTAAATCTTATTGATTTTTTTATAATTTGTGTTATAATAATAATGAGAATCTGTCTAGTAAATTAAACAAGAAGATAAATGCCGAGGGCTATTGCCCTCGAGATTTTTTATAACCGAAGCTACTAAGATTTTAGTAAGAAATTTAGAAATATAGTGGCTTTATATTTTTTTAATAAAAGAAGCGCATAGAATCATATCATTAATCTTTTCTAAGATTTGAGATAGTTGAGTGAGATATAGAGACTTTAGAAATGAGAATTTTTTAAAATTAAACTTTTGAATTTATAGCGGGTCCAGGGCGGAGCCCCCCTCCCCTCCTTCGGTACAAGTACCGAAAAAGTTGAAAGAATTAAGAATTAGCGAAGATTAGAGGTATGGAGGTATTTTTGAAAAAAATTTAAAACTAAAAGATTGGTAAAACTTAGGTTTTGGAATTTCTAAAGTAGGTAGAGTGAGATAAACAAGGAGGGTTTGACATGCTTACTAATGAAGAGATACGACAGTTAATTTGGGAAAAGTCGAGTGAAGTTGCTGCGAAAATTGGACTTGAGATTTTTGATATATCAATCAGAGGGACTCGAAAGAATAAAACAGTCGAGATAGTTATTGATAATCTAAATGATTATGTTTCAATAGGTGATTGTGAAAGATTTTCAAGGGCAATAGAACCATGGTTAGATGAACTAAATATTTTTGACAGCAGTTATGATTTGGTAGTTAGCTCTCCGGGACTTGATAGAAAATTAAGAGATAGAAATGATTATATTAGGTTCAAAGGGAAACTTGCAAAATTTACTTTAAAAGGGGATGAGGCTAAGGCAGTTACGATAATAGGTTATATTGACGATGTTAACGATGAAATTTTAAAAGTTACAGAAAAAGAATCGAAAAGAGTTGTTGAAATTCCATTAAATGACGTTCAGAAAGCCAATTTAGAAATTGATTTTTAGAATAAAAGTTTTTAGGAGGTGGATTAGGTGAATTTAAATTTACTAGAGGCTATAGATTCTTTAGAGAAAGAAAAAGGGATTAGTCGCGATTATTTAATTGATATTATAGCTAAATCGATCAAAAGCGCATACAAAAAAAACTATGGAGCCAAAAATGTCGAAATAGATATAGATAAAAATCTTACAAGATTAAATGTTTACCAAGTATGGAATGTTGTTGAAGTTGTCGAGAATCCCAAAGAAGAAATTTCTTTAGAAGAAGCGAAAAAGATAGATCCGAAAGTTGAAGTTGGAGGGGTTATAAGAAAAAAGGTCAATCTGAAGAAAGATTTTAACAGGATAGCGGCTCAAACTGCCAAACAAGTTATTCTTCAAAATCTAAAAGAGGTCGAAAAGAAAAAATTGTTTGAAAGATATTTGCCTTTAAAAAATAAGATATCAACAGCTGAGGTAGTAAGAGTTACAGACAGCTATGTGGATATTAGAATCGGGAAACTTGAAACTAAACTTCCTGATAAAGAGATGATTCCTGGAGAAACATTTAATAAAGGAGATTTAATTAAAGTATATATAAAAGATATTCAAAGTACATCCAAAGGGCCAAGAATAATGGTTTCTCGAACCGCTCCAGAATTTATCTGTGAACTTTTAACAAGCATTGTTCCGGAAATTGATGAAGGAATTGTTAAGATCGTTAAGATAAGTAGAGAACCAGGGATAAGAACCAAAGTTGCTGTAACAAGTACTGTTCCAAACGTTGATGCAGTTGGTGCGTGTATAGGAGAAAAAGGATTTCGAATAAATGAATTATTAAAAGAAATTAAGAATGAAAAAGTTGATATAATTGAATATTCCGATGATCCGAAGATTTTTATCAAAAATGCATTAGCCCCTGCTGAAGTTAAAAATATCACATTAAATGAAGAAGAAAGAACCGCTTACGTATATGTTCCAGAGAATCAATTTTCTTTGGCAGTCGGAAAAGGTGGTCAAACAGCACGTCTCGCAGCAAAAATTACTGGATGGAAAATTGATATTCATCCCTTAAGTTAAAAACTAAAATATATAGCCATAAAGTTGCCGTGTGAATTAAAAATATCACACGGCAATTTTTTTATACTTGACTTAGAGTTAACTCCATATTATATAATTAAAAAAATGTTAAAAAATAATGCTTAATTTAACTAGAAAAATAAAATAAAAATAAAAAGCACTTGACATGGAGTTAACTCTATGGTGTATGATTAAATTAACAAGAGTGAAAAATTTATTTAAAGGGGATGAAAATCATGAAAAGATGCGAAGAACAAGATAATTTCATAACAATAATTCGAAATGGTTCACAAGAAC
>NZ_DAOPSE010000054.1:0-5804 GCF_035349255.1 Defluviitoga sp.
ATTATTTATTTTCAAAATTATTAATTATTTTGATAATAAATATCTTTAAAAAAAAATTTAAATTTGCAAATGGGTAAAATATAATATTTATTATGCAGAATGAGCAAAATTCCTTCATTGAGCTTGTAAAACGTAGATATAGTGTGAGATCATACAGTGATAAACCTGTAGAAGATGAAAAAATAATAAAATGTTTACAAGCTGTACATTTGGCACCATCCGCATGTAATGCTCAACCTTGGAAATTTATTATTGTCAATGATCAGAATCTCAAAAATCAAATAGCAGATGCCACATCTAAAAATATTTTACCAATGAATCATTTTACTAAACAAGCTCCCATTCATGTAGTAGTAATAATGGAGAGACCAAATATCTCATCAGCGATAGGCTCTGCCTTAAAAAATAAACCATATAATTTGATAGACATTGGTATAGCTACGGCTCATTTCTGCTTACAAGCTACAGAATTGGGGTTAGGTACTTGTATTGTTGGTTGGTTTAATGAAAAAAAAGTACGTTCATTGCTTAATATTCCTGCTTCTAGTAGGCCTGTTCTGATTATCACCTTAGGTTATCCTAAAAATGATGAAATCCCAGAGAAAAGAAGAAAACCTTTCGAAAAAATATATAATTATAATCGATATTAGAGCTTGATCTTGATAAATTATTAAACAAAATCCTTACATTTTAAAAAACAAAATTGTATATATGCAACAAAATCATAATCATAGCACACGGTTTAAACCGTGTGCTATGATTATTAACGAATAACAAAAACGTTTTAAATTATTTAGGTTAATGATAATATTAGTGAGTATATAAAAATATAAAAGTATATAGAATATAGTAGAGAGTATATAGTAAATACTCATATTTCTTTCTATGTTGCTTGTCTGAACCATGATTTGTGGGATTAAAGGATTTTAGGATTGAGTTTCTTATTTGTCAATATGGTAAATCTTATGTTCTGATTTTTTAAAGGATGACTAAATAGTAGTTTTATATTAAAAAAACGTTTTACCAAATCATTTCCAGAACGGAGACCTTTCTTTTGTTACTTTTCTTTGCAAACAAAACAAATAAAAGTAAATAAAGTAAAAATTTATTAAAAAAAATTATACTCATATGAAATATAGCTATTACTGTTAATGAACCAGTAATAATTTATTTATTAATTAAGCGATTAATTCAATAAATTATATCTTTGTAAAAAAAGTTTGTATATAAAAATATTTTTTATATTTGCAAAAAAAGTTGGTATATAATAAAGTTGTATCTTTATTGCCTAAATAAGACGTTGAGCTTAAGACAATTAGACACTACTAGAATTATATATCATTAATTATTAACTTTAAAATTTAGACATTATGCCAGAATTAAATCGTAAAGGAAATTTAATTGAGGGAGAGGGACAGATGCAAGGTAAAGAAGTAAGAACTTGTGAAAAATTGACAAAAGAAGATCTAAAAGAAATAGAACAATATGCAAAGGAAGAACTAAAGAGATTATTTAATGAAGTTGGTAACCCTAAGGGGAAATACAAAGTATATGAAAATAAACTTATTGCTATATGTCTATGTCAAGGAGCAGCACAACATTTTGTGGATGGAAAAACTGGTATTAAAGATATTGATGTGTGGTTTTTCTTTGAAGAAGATAAAGATGTAAAAATCCCAAACTTTAAAAATATGAGAAAATCGGTGTCTAAAAAATTTACAAATATTGGTGAAAAGAGGATAGATTTTCTTAAGAAAGCGATTAAAGAAGACATTATTAATAAGTCAGAAAGCGAAAAGCCTGAAGATATTTTGAAATCGTATTTGCAAAATGGACATACATCTACCTCAAAACTTTTAGCCCAAAAGTCCGTAGTAGGATTATTTCCTCCTGATATATTTGAGAAAATTATTTGGGGAAAATGACAGAAAAACATCGCCTAACACAGAATAAAAGGTTTGCTTTGCTCACTCAAATTACGCTGGGGCCGAACTTTTTTAATGCTGGAACCGTTATAAACAATAGGATTTCGGTGAATATTCCATAAAAATGAGATAAAATGGTATGCGCTATGATAAATGATGAAGAAAAACAAAAAACAAAATTTGATAGAATAGTTAAAAGATTGAGAGAAAGCTTAGATAAAGCTAAAGAATACGAGATTATTGAGGGTGATGTAAAAGCCTGTGGAGAATTTATAACATCGATCCCTAGGGACTTTGACTACCAAGAGAACCAAGAAACAGAAAGATTAAAACAGAGACTACTGAAAAAGTATAAAGGAAAAAAATTAGAAGATATAATCGAAGGCAAAGAATTCAAAACAGAAAAGGGTATATGCTATCACATAGAAAATCAAGAAAAAATAAGTCTGAACACAATTAACCCAGATTCCGCAAGGAAGAAAATTCTATCAAATCTAAAATTGATTTATGGAATAGGAGATGTAACTGAACGTAATTTGAAAAAGGAGGGATATATAACAATTGAAGATCTTACGAAACATCCTCGTTTTGGTTCTAATGCAAAAGCATTTATGGAAATCATTGATGGTGGTGATACTTCCCAAATTGTAGATTGGATCGGACGTTGGTTTAAAAAGTCTCATCCGATAGCCTTTTATCCTTCGGGTCTCCATAACAAAGAGGACTTTATCTTTTTGGATATAGAAACAATGGGACTTTTTACGAGACTTATTATACTGTTTGGCGTTGCTAGAATTTTTGGTGACCACATGTCAATAAATCAGTATCTTTTACGCGACGTAAAAGAAGAACCAGCTGCTCTAATGGGCTTTTTGTCCCATATTAATAAGAATAGTGTCTTGATAACATTTAATGGACAGACATTTGATGTACCTTATATAAAAGAGAGATTAGCATATTATGGTATGAAAGCAGATCTTGAGAAACCGCATTTTGATATATACTACTTTTCAAAACGTAAATGGAAAGAAGAAGTACCTAACTGTAAGTTAACTACATTAGAGAAGTATTTATTTGGGATAGAAAGAAAAGATGATATCCCAGGTGATTTAGTTCCAGAATTTTATGATACATATATGAAAACCCAAAACATAGGACCGTTAATTCCAATTATTGAGCATAATAAACAAGATTTAATTACGCTTGCAAATATTTTCTCAAAACTTCACAAAGAATGGGAATAATGATAGAAAAAGTGATAAGTGAATTAAAACGAGTAAGAGACGACGAAGGCAAATTTAGATTTAATGATAGAATAGAACACATTGAGCTTCTGCACCCTAAAGAACCTATTTATGGAGAATTGAAAAAAGACTTATTGCAAAACTTAAAGAATTACCTCTTAAAAAAGAACATTAAACTTTATAAACATCAATGCGATGCTATTGATAGCTTAAGAGAGGGGAAAAATATTATTATAACAACACCCACAGCATCTGGAAAAACGCTTGCATTCAACATTCCTGTATTTGAGAAGTTATACCATGATAAAAGCGCTACTGCTCTTTATATTTACCCTACAAAGGCGCTTTCCAATGATCAATTTAAAGTAATAAAAGAGTTTGAAAGTCTGAGTGAAATAGGCGTAAATCCAAATGTATATGATGGAGACACACCACTCAATAAAAGGCCAAAAATTAGAGAGACATCGAGAATAATAATAAGCAATCCCTATGAACTTCATCAGGTCTTACCTTTGCATTATAAATGGCAAAAGTTCCTCAGTAATTTGAAGTTTGTTGTGATAGATGAGGCGCATCAGTATAGAGGTGTTTTTGGTTCAAATGTAGCATTTTTGATTAGAAGGCTACTGAGGATATGTAACTTCTATGGTTCTAACCCCCAATTTATTTTATCGACTGCTACACTTGCTAATCCAATTGAATTTAGCAAAAAATTGACTGGACTTAACTTTGATTTAATTGCTAATGATGGTTCACCTAAAGGCAAGAAATACTTCATTTTCTACAATCCCTATTTTGATGGCGAAGGCACTTTATCCACTCATCAAGAAACCAAAGATTTATTCTTATTTTTTGTAAGAAAGAATCTCCAGACATTATGTTTCACGGTTTCAAGGCAAATGGCAGAATTAATTGCATTATGGTCGAAGAATGAAATTAAAGAATCTGAACCCTACCTTATAGACAAAATTACTGCGTATAGAGCAGGCTATCTACCAGATGAAAGAAGAGAAATAGAAAATAATTTGAAAAATGGAGTATTGAGAGGTGTGACCTCAACAAATGCTTTAGAGCTGGGCATAGATATAGGAACATTAGACAGCGTAGTAATTTCAGGTTACCCAGGAACGATTATATCAACATGGCAACAGGCAGGAAGAGCTGGAAGAGGAATTAATGATGCTGTTGTGACTTTAGTTGCTTTCCAAAATCCGTTAGATCAATATTTTATGAAGCATCCGAAGGTTTTATTTGATAAATCTCATGAGCACGCAATAATTGATTTATCAAATCTTTATATATCTTCTGGGCACTTGATGTGTGCTGCTTCAGAGATACCGATTAAATTGCCGGAAGATATGATATATTTTGGGGATAGAGTCGAAGATATTTTAAAAGAATTAGAAAGACAAAATTTTGTTAAGAATACACCAAACGGTTGGGTTTATTCGGGGATTGTGAGAGCTACGGAGGCTGTTAATTTAGATAATATTTCTTCAAACACATTTAAAATCATTTGTAATGGGACATTGCTTGAGACAAAGAATAGAGCACAAGCTTACAGAGAAGCGCATAAGGGGGCTATTTTACTTCATAAAGGAGAAACATATATTGTGGAAGATTTAGACTTGAAAAATTCAATTGCTCAGGTCATAAAGAAAGATGTAGATTACTACACAGAAGCTATAAAGGCTGTAGATATTACCATTATTAAAAAAATTGAAAAGAAAGAAATCGGTAGTTTTTCTGTTTCATTTGGTGAGGTTGAAGTAAACGAGCAGTATGTAGGATATCAAATAATAAAATATGACAAAGTAATAGGAATGGAACCACTTGATTTACCACCATTAAATTTTAAAACAATGGGATTATGGTATATCGTGCCAGAGGACATAAAAGAAAAAATATGGGAAGAGAGGAAAAAAGACAAAGATATTAAAGAAAAATTGAAAGAGAGATCGGAAGAGGACTTAAAGAGGGAGATCTTTGCAGGAGGCATTCAGGGTATTGAACATGCAATGATTGGTATAATGCCATTGCATGTTATGTGCGACCGATGGGATATAGGAGGCGTATCTGTGCCAAATAATCCAGATACAATGGCCCCCACAATCTTCATTTATGATCGTTTTGAGGGTGGAATTGGGTTGGCTGAAAAAGCTTTTGAGTTGATTGTTGAAATAGTCAAAATGACTTACGAACTTGTGAGGGGCTGTAAATGTGAAAATGGCTGTCCTGGATGCATATATTCGTCTAAGTGGAAAAATGAAAATAATCCTTTGGACAAGAAAGCAACAATACTTGTATTAGAAGAATTACTCCACAAAATGGAGGTTAAAGATAAATAACTCGAAAAATACGATTTTAATGCTCGCTTTCGCACATCATCGCCTAACAAAGAATAAAAGGTTCGTACCTTATGACACTCTCCAAAATTATTTTAGCTTTGCAAAAACTTCTTTTATTTGTAAACCGTTACCAGCAATTCTAAAACCCGCTTCTCACGGTAAATAAATATAAAATTTTTAATCAAAAATCCTTACATTTTAAAAAACAAAATTGTATATTTGCAACAAAATCATAATCATAGCACACGGTTTAAACCGTGTGCTATGATTATTAACGAATAACCAAT
>NZ_DAOPSE010000055.1:0-5687 GCF_035349255.1 Defluviitoga sp.
ATCTAGTTGAAAGTAACAACGAGATTGTATTGGATGAGAAGACTTCTATTAAGGATTTTTTGGATTTGTTGAGTGAATTGTACTATGTTTCTTTGTTGTCTGAGGATAGGTTGAAGGCGAATGAATCTGTGAGGCTTTAATATTTTATTTTGATAAGGGAGTGAACGTCTTTGGTTAAGGGTACAGTGTATGAGTCTTTGTCTTTTTTTAGTCCAACTTTGGAAAGGGATTTGAAGTATTCTATTTATCTTCCTGCTGAGTACGAAGAGGATTCTCGACGGTATTCAACTATTTATCTTTTGCATGGTCATAGTGGGAATGAGGTGAGTTGGCTTAGAAAAGGGCATGTTGATCAGACTTTGGATATTATGATAAATTCAGGTGAGATTCCTCCTTTTGTTGTGGTTATGCCAGATGCTCAAAATAGTTGGTATGTTGATTCTCCTGTTGGCGAAAAGTATGAAACTGCTATTATTAAGGATTTGATTGGTTTTGTTGAAGGACATTACAAGGTAAGAAATACTCGTGGGGATAGGTTTGTTGCAGGTTTGTCGATGGGAGGATATGGAGCTTTAAAGCTTGCGTTTAAGCATCCTGATATGTTTTTATCGGCAGCAAGTTTGAGCGGGGGAATAACAAGAGATGTTCCTCCTGAGACAGATGTTGATATAAACGGAGATGTGATTCATATCAGAGAAGATTATTATCATGACGTGTTTGGTGATCCTTTTGATCCGGATTTTTGGGAAAAGGAGAATGTGTTTAATTGGGTTGATAATGTTAAAAATAGTGGGCTCACTCTGCCTGTTTATTTGTCTTGTGGGAATGAGGATTATTATTATTTGTATCTAGGTGCAACGGAGTTGTATCATGAATTAAGGCTAGCAAAGATTGAATCGGTGTTGTATATAAGAGATGGGGAACATAATTGGTTATTGTGGCAAGAGGATATTAAAGAAGTTTTGAGGTTTTTTAAAAGGGCTTTGGATTTGTATTAATACACATTAGTAGAGACGCTCTATACGAGCGTCTCTTTTTGAATTTTAATGTATTGAGGGATTATAGTATTCCGTAGGCTTGATCTACTTCTTGAACAAATATTATTCCTCCACCTTCTTTTTCTATATCTAATTTTTCTTTTATTGAATTAACAACAGCATCTGTTAGTTCTTTTTTCAATATTATTAATACTATGTCTTTTTCTGGTTCAATCTCCATAGAAAATATCTTTTCTATTTCGTATTCACCTGCGCCTCTTGCATGGATAATTGTACCACCTTTTGCTCCTGCTTCGTTTGCGGCCTCTACTACAAATTCTGCCTTCCCTTTATCAACAACAACAAATATTGCATCATACATAGTATTTTTGACACCTCCATTTGTCTTTACTTCTGCTGAAACGTATTTTTTACCGTTGTTTTGTAAATCATAAAAATCTTTAATTGGAATAGTGAACAGTATACCCTTATTTGGTTTATCAATATGAAAGGTATCAACTATTTTAGGAACGATTTCATTTATTTTTGAACTTTCACAAACCATCAGTATTATTTCTTTTCTAACATCAGTAATACCTAAGAATTCTAAAAGAGGACTTTTTACTGTTCCTTTTCCAAGAATAATCATTCCTCTTTTTATTCCTAGCTCTCGAGCATATTTATAAACCCTACTTCCCATTCCAAAATTCAAGATTACGTATATTAGTTCATAACTTTTTGTATTATTGTTCATTTTTTTGAGTTCCTCCTTTGGAGCTTTTGACTTTGAAAATTAACCCAAATATTAGTAGGGTAAGGACAGGCATTAATGCAATCATAGAGATGGTTCCAAAGCCATCTATTAAAGCATTCGATCCTTCTATTACCCCCGCAGCTCCTTGCGCAAATGATAAGATAAAGGTTGCAGCCATAAGGCCTGTTGCTACACCTCCAGAATCAAACGCGATCCCTACAAATAAGTTGGGTACAAAATAACTCAGAACGACTGCCAGACCATATCCGGGTAATAGGTAATGCCATAGTTTAAGTCCCGGTACTATAGTTCTGATTACTGAAAGAGCAACAGCTAGTCCGACACCAATAGAAAAAGCAGATATGATTAGCGAGCCTTTTATGTATCCGCTAGTTACGTCTTCGATTTGTTTTGAAATTACGTATACGGATGGTTCAGCAAGTATAGCGACGGCTCCTAATAGAAATCCGAATAGTATTACGACAATTTTGTTTTCTAAGGAAGTTAGTGTTCCTCCAATTATCACTCCAACTTCCATAAACCCTCCGTTAGCCCCTGTTAAAAATAACACCGCTCCAATAAAGGTATGAACGAATCCTTTTATTATGTTTAGAAAGGAATTTTTGGATAGCTTGAATGATGTGACTTGGAAAATCAAGAATATTATAACAATTGGTAACAGTGCCGACAAGGTTTCAAGCATGACTGATGGAACTAGGTGTAAAAAACTGCCTGCTATAGAATTGGAGGGGATACTGGTGTTTGTATATTGGTTGATGGTGTGAGATAGATCAACGTTTCTTGCAAAAATACTCATAACAAGCAATGCCATTATGGCTCCGCTTGTTGTAATACCAACTAAGCCAAAGCTGTCTTCTTCTGATGCTTTTCCGGCTCTTTTAGAGAATAACCCTATAGCAAGCGAAGAAATAAAAGGTACTGTTAAAACCCCTGTTGTAGCTCCGGGGGCGTCAAACGATATTGAAATAAATTCTGGAGGTGCGATTAAAGCAAGGACAAATATTACAGAATATGCGATTGTAAAAAAAATTGGTAAAGGAATATTAAAGAGAGGTCTTAATACTCCTAATGTCATTAATGCTCCTACTCCTATTGATACAGAGACAATAACAAGAGATTTAGCTATGGCTCCTGCTGTAACGTAATCGATTTGGCCTGCAACTATGTGTAAAACAGGTTCGACAACTGAGATACTGAATCCAAATAGAAAACATATTAATACGATTTTCCAAATGCTTTTTGTTTCAAGTATTGTTGAACCCAACATGTCGCCCATTGGAATAATGGCTATGTCTACTCCAATCAGAAATATTAGTAGCCCGAAGATTATCAAAACTGCTCCAATTAGAAATTTGATCAAGGATGTATTGTCTATGGGAACGATTGTGAAATTCAGAATCAACACGATAATGGTAATGGGAATTACAGAGAATAAGGCATCTCTAAACTTCTTTAGTAGTACATTCAATTCAGTTCACATCCTTTGGTTATTTTTTAGTATGGATTATGGTAAATCGTATGAAATTTAAAGAAAAAACGAGGAGATCTTTTTCCTCCTCTTATTATAATACAATATTAATAGATATATTTCAATGTGTTATGTTACAGAAAGATTTAATCTTTTGAAATAATACTGTGTTTGATGTATTTATCGTGATGAATCTCAATCATTTCGTTAAAGAAGTTGTAGTAGTTTTCATATTTTTTTGTGTTTTCAGGAATGGGTTGATAACTATCTCCTTTTTTTATAAAAACCTTGCCTGCTTCTTTGAGGTTTTTAAAAACACCGATTTCAGTGAAAGCAAGCATTGCTTCTCCTATTAAAGTAGCGTTTTCTGTAAGAGATTTGGTAACAGGCATGTTAAAAATATCAGCTAATATCTGTGGCCAGACTTCGCTTTTGCTTCCTGAGCCCCCTATAGTTAAGTATTTTAAATGTACGTTATTTTCTTCTAAAGCTGTTTTTATGAGATTTAAGCTGTAAGCTATACCTTCAAATATTGATCTTGCCATGTGTGAGATGGTATGAGTAGTTTTTAGGCCAAAGAAACTTCCTGTTGCAAGGCTTCCTATTCTTGGATCTCTTTCACCAGTTAAGAAAGGAAAGCAGAGTAGGCCATTTGATCCTGCTGGAATTTTCATGGCTTCTTTGTTTATTTCATCGTAATTCATGCCTTTTGCTATGTTGTTTATAAACCAGTCGATAACAATTCCTGCGTTGTTTACAGCACCACCTGTCGCCCAGAGATTTGGGAGTAGGGCATATGTTTGTAGTCTGAATTTTCCGCTTTTATCTAGTAGAGGCTCACTGTAGGCACATCTAAACATCGCTGTAGTTCCTAAATTGCAGACGGCATTTTCATCAAAGCCGCCCATCCCTAAGATCATTGCCCCGCCATCATATACTCCAAGCATCACAGGAATTTGTTTTTTTAGTCCCATTTTGTCAGCAACTTCTTTTGTTATATGATCGACGACTGCATTTCCTGGTAATAATCTTGGTAGTTGTTCTTTTGTTATACCAGCTTGTTTTATTAACTCATCATCCCAATCTTGTGTTTTTATGTCTAAGAGTTGGGTTGTAGAAGCAACGCTAGGTTCTGTTACGAATTGTCCGGTTAGATGGTTTATGAAAAAACTTTTGATGTCTAGAATTTTGTGCATTTTGTTGAAGATTTCCGGTTTTTCTTTTTTAAGCCATAAAATTCGTTGTAAAGTGTAGTTAAATGCAGGTGGACAACCTGTTTTCTGATAGATTTTGTCTGCAGAGAATTTGTTTTCGAAGTCTATCATTGTGGATTGAGATCTAGTGTCTAATAATGTGATCATTCCTGTAAGGGGTTGGTTGTTTTTATCTATTGGTAAGAAACCAAATTGATATCCAGATAAGACTAACAAAACAATTTCATCTTCAAAATCAGAGAGAATTTTTTGAGAGAGTTCTAGAAAATTATCCCATAGTTCTTTGGGATTGTGTTCTGCAGCTCCTTTTTCAGGTTGATACATATTTATCTTTTTTGTTTCTTGAGAGACGACTTCTCCCTTTTCGTTTACAATGGCAATTTTCATGTTTGTTGTGCCAACATCAAGAACCAGTACATGTTTCATTGAAGAAACGCTCCTTTCAAGGTTTTTGAACGTTTATTTTTTAGCTCGAAAGTTTTCTACGATTTTTTCAATTATCTCTGGATTTACTATTTGATCGGGGATTTCTCCATTCACTAATTTTTCAATATCTTCTACCATTTTTTCGTCCATTTTTCTTAAGGAGTAAGTTCCGTAACCTCCAATGTGTGGCACAATGTAGACGTTAGGAAATGTTAACAGAGGATTGTCGGGTTCTATTGGTTCGTTTTCTAGTACATCAAGTCCTGCAGCGAAGACTTTTCCTGTTTCTAGGGCTTCAATGAAATCTGGGAGGTTTATTAATTCACCGCGTGCCGTATTAACGATTACTACACCATCTTTCATTTTGTTAAATGCCTTTTTGTTGATAAAATGGTAGTTTCCTTCGTTGAGAGAGGCGTTGAGACTTATTACATCTGAGGTTTTGAGTAATTCTTCGAATTCAACCGGTTTTACACCTGTTTTTTCTATGACTTTGTCTGCAATATATGGGTCATATGCAATTACTTCTGATTTGAATCCTTCTTTTACTATTTCACCTACTCTACTTCCAATGTTTCCATAACCGATGATACCGACGGTTAATTTTGAGAGCTCTTTTCCAACGAATTTCTTTCTTTCGTGCCATTTGTTTTCTAATACAGCATGATAAGCAGGAATTATGCCTCTTAAACAGATTAACATCAAAGCTACGGCTATTTCAGCAACAGCATCTCGTTCATGAACTCCGTATACCCTTGTTACCATCACTTCGTTTTCTGTAGCAGCCTTTATGTCTACATTATTGTAACCTATACCGTGACGAGCAA
>NZ_DAOPSE010000056.1:0-5627 GCF_035349255.1 Defluviitoga sp.
CTTTTTGGCAGGTGGTAATGGCACAGCGGGCGTTTTCTATGGTAGCACCATTTTTTAATTCCACTACGCCCTGATTGCTTTCCGGATATTGAGGTAAGTCTCTGTTGCCCCAGACTTCTATGCCCTCCCACATAGTACCACATTGTTCTAGATTAGTTACTTTTGTATTATTAAGAATTAATTTTGATCCTGGTTCAACAATTATTTTTTTTGCTTTTGCAAATTGCAATTCTGAGTTATTTATTGTTAGTTCAGAATTATTAGTTATTATTAAATTTTCTTTGAAAAGATATACTTTTGTATTCCAAATATCACTATAATTAACAATAGTTTCGTCATAATGTGTATAATCAGCAAAATCTTCGCAGATATAAATAATTTGCCCTTGTCCGATTATATCAACGTCTTTGGGATTTATACAAATTGGTGAAGGTGTAATATTTAATGCAGGATTTAAACCTGATAAAGCGCCTGGTTGTAATTCAATAATGCTATTTGGTCCTTCAAGATTGATTACTGCTCCTTCTTCTATACAAATATAACCGCCGGGTTCTACTATTATTTTTGAATTGTCGTGTAGTACTATATCTGCATTGTTTTCAATATAAATTGTACCTCCTTCTTTAATGATGATACTAGATCCAGTCAAGATATTCAAATTACTATTAGTTCTAAAACGTAATAATGATTTGTCAGTAATTATTAAATCTGCTGTTGTATTTACTTTTCCACCTCCGCCTAATTCAAGTTTTCCATATTTCAAATCTATTTCAATACCTCCGCAAGTTTTATAATTTCCGTGTATTTCAGATGGATTTCCCAAATAATCGTATCTCACGGCATCATTTAAATATAAATCTGATCTTTTATAAACATTTGAATAAGTATCCCAAATTCCTAACCATAAATTATCACTTATTATTAAATCTTGTGTAGAATATGCTGAATAACGAAATTCATTGAAACTATTTTTATTATAAAAATTTACTAAATAATTATCTGTCCAGTTTCTGCTATTAAGGACACCTCCTAATATTATATAACCACTTTCATCTTTTATCTCAGTTTGTCTAATAAAATCGGAAGATAAATTTGTTACATTCCATGTCCATTCATATTCTGCTATATTCCATTGTATTCTGTTTTCTCTGAATACCCTGCTAATATCTGCTTTAAGATCACAATCACTTATATTATCTACTAAGTACCTGTAATAATCATGTATATTCATGCATTTATCACCTGCTATATAGCCTTGCATACCTGTTGGATGGTCAACTAATGGCTTGCAAATATTATAAAAACTTAATTCAATATCATCTTCTGATTTCCATCCATATATTCCTTGACCACTGTCATTCCAACCATGATTACTAAAACCAGGGATAGTATTGGGCAGCCCTTTTCCAGCACCATCCCATAAATCATAAATTGCACAGGCAATATAATATTCTGAACGAAAACCATTATTTATATTCGATGAATTAGGCCATGAATGATTATGACTTCTACTTTCAAAATAAGGTAAATCAGAACCTTCATCTAAACCATATTCCCGATCTTCTTGCCAATAAGCAGCATCAAGAATCATTTGAATTGCATCAGCCCAACCTTCAACCCATGCAAGACTGCTCGTGTTTTCTTTATCCCATCTATGATCAGCACATCCATTTTCCCCATAAGGATATGTAAAATTATTACTTTGTAATTTATACATTGTATAATGGCCAAATTCGTGATAGGGTGTATTTTCTTTATCTCCAGCATGATCTGTTAAAAAAATATTTCCTAACATGTAAAAACTTCCTGTTATAAAGGGTATTACATCCATATTAATATGAATTGTTAATCTTTTTCCTAACGGTCTATTTTCTGCTTCAAAATAGCGAAAACCATTATTAGCCCAGTGTACTGTTCTAAAAGCATCGTAATAATTACTTTCATCATAAGCTAATATTGTTTCTATTTGATTCCACCCTGCATTTTGTGGTACCGATATTTGCTCTGAATTAACTTTATAATTACTTCCAATCAAATTAGTTGAATGTATTTGATAGTCGCTATTTGTTCTTGATTAAAAACGAAGAAAAAGTTCCATCTTTTCTCCCTCAAATATTTGATTTGTAGAATAATGTATTTCAAAATACCCATGATTATCTGTATATGTTGTTTCAATAGTTTCTGCCCATAATGCATCCTGATCCATTAATTTTACTTTTATTCCTGTTAATGCCACTAAAGCGGGATTGCCTAAATCATTATTAATTTTTGTATATAAATGACCATAAACAACACCTGTGAAAATTTTACTTTTTTCACCCGATATATTTGTTGAATCAGGTCCATCTCCAATGCTTTTATAATAATCCACAGAATCTGGAGGTACGGGTTTCATTAAGACAGCATAAGACAAACCTTGCATTTTTACTTCTCTGTATTCATCCTGCCAGTCATCTTCCCAATCTCCTATTTCCCAATTAATATAAACACTTGTATCAATATTTGATTCGGGAATATTACTAGGGTCTATATAGATACGTGTTGTATCAGGATTTTCTATAGGAGTAAACCAACGTCTCGGTAAATTCTGAAAATCTTGTAAATTCCATATCTCTATAGTATTATATGGAGTAAAATAAACCATTGCAGATGTTGAGATTTCTTTTTCAATAGTATTATCAGATGTAACAAATTGAATAATACTAATTTTTTTTGGATAAAATGGCAAATTATTAACAGGATAATTTACTGTAACTGTGAGTAGTATTGTATCTTCAGGATAATATACATTGCCTTTTATTACGGGTGCTATATTAGCACTCCACCCATCAGGTAAAATAAATTGTGTACTTTTATCATAAGCAAATGTAACAGTATCAATAAATTTGTATTCAATTGTAAAATTAAATGTGCCATTTACAATATTATATTCTTCGCTGATTACTTCTCCATATGCAGGATTAGTTTCTATAGCATAAAGATATGTTATTTGAATTGTAAACAATTGAATAATAATTAAAAATGTTATTTTTTTCATAATTTTTATGTTTTAATTATTTATATGATACGATTTTAAAAGCCAATTTTCAGAAGAATCTACATTTTCTTTTTTTATTAAACCAATATGTTTTACCCAATAATAATAAGTTTTATCATTTGCATAATTATATATACAATATACATTTTTATACCATTCATCTAGAATTTTAATTGAATCATAATTTATAATATATTCAACATTACAATTTTTTCTCATCGCATAATATCCATATCCACTATATACGTAAAATGATGTATCGTCTGATATTAACCAACTTTGTGCTCGTAAATGATTATTATATGAAGAATAAAAATTTTGCTCTAATTTTTCATAGTTACAATAATTATGTTCACATTCGTAAATTGTCAAATTTCTTCCATATAGGTATATACTATCCTTTATACCAGATACAGAATCTTCATAAATCCAATAAGAGCCAACAGGGAAATCCACATAATCTTTAAATTCCTTTGGCATGTAATAAGTCGGTCTTTTTTTGCAACTAGAAGCTAAGCAACAAATGATTGCAAGAATTAAGAATAATATTTTTGTTACTTTCATATTTTTATATTTTTAAAATTAGAAAACAAAGATACAAAAAAAAATTTAAATAACCAAATTTTTTTTTATAATTATTTTCATAATTTATTAGATTAAAGTTTTATTAATTTTTCCGTTTTTATAATTTTATTATTATCCCTTATAATTAGGTAATATAAACCTATTGGCTCATCGGCTAAATCAATTATTTTTTAATTATTATTTTTTCAAAAGCATTTATGTTTTCACTTGAAAGATGTAAATAATATAAACCGTCAGAAACATCAGGAAGTTTAATTACCTCAGTGTTTAATTGATCAAACAAACCATTCTTTGAATACACTATCCTTCCCATTAAATCATAAATGTAAATAGACACATTAGAATGCGCTTTATCCAACTGAATAGTAAATGTACCATTATTTGGATTAGGAAAGACATTAAATGTTGAATCTGGTTTAATTATCTGATGAAAACCAGATATACCATCAGAATTTGTTTTTACCAAATACACATCAATTCCTTTACCATACCAGCTTATATTTCCTGAAATAATATAGCCATTATCTGATGTTTGTTGTACGCATCCTCCCCATCCTCCTATTTGTCCAAATGTTCTTGTCCATAGTGTGTCGCCATTATTATCTGTTTTTATTAAATACATACTTTGATCTCCCCCTCCAAAGCTTTTAGTATAACCAGTAATGATATAGCCATTATCATTGGTACGTGCAAACGCTCCACCGTAATCACTATTCATTCCACCATAGGTTTTTATCCATAAATTATCTCCGTTATAATTGAATAATCCTAAAAAAATATCATTCCCACCTGCACCAAAACTTTTGGTTGTACCTGAAATAATAATGCCATTACCTGCATCATACGCATAAAATGCACCATCATAATTATTCCCTCCATAGGTCTTTGTCCAAAGAGTATCACCTTGTGAATTTGTTCTAATAAAATAACAATCCGCTGTACCACTCGAAGCATATTCTCGTGTTGAACCACAAAAAAAGAAACCTCCATCAGATAATTGAACAACTGAACAACCTACATTGGAATATTTTTCTTCGTATGTTTTTGTCCATATAGTATCTCCATTACTATCAGTTCTGATGGCATAAACACTGCTAAATCCTGATGTAAAACTCGTAGTGCTACCAACAACTAAATATCCGCCATCTGATGTCTGAATAACATCATGAGCCTGATCGTCCATACTACCACCATAAGTTTTTGTCCAGATAGTATCTCCATTTTGATCCACTTTGAGCAAATATACATCACTGTTGCCTGCTCCAAAGCTGGATGTTGATCCGGCAATAATATAATTATTATCGCTAGTTTTTTTCATGGCATTGGGTTGATCATCGTGTAAGCCACCAATTGTTTTTGTCCACAAAGTATCTCCAAATTCATTGGTTCGAATAAGAAAAATATCTCTATACCCTGCTCCGTAACTTTCAGTAATAGCAGCAACAAGATAACCACCGTCATCGGTCTGTATAACTTTGCAGCCAAAATCATCTGCTGCACCTCCATAATTACGTTGAAACATTATTTGTGCAACCACAGACTGCGTTAAGAGTAAAAGAAAAACGAGTAAAATACTTTTTGTTTTCATATTTTTATATTTTTAAAGTTAAAATACAAATTTACAAAAAAAAATTCAAATAACCAAATTTTTTTTATAATTATTTTTCATAATTTTTAAGTTTTAATTAATTTTGCAAATTAGATGTTTAATTAACAACTAAATTATTACTGGTTTATTCTCGGTATTAGCTATATTTCTAAAGAATATAATTGATTTTGAATAAATTTCTATATAATTTACTTTTCTTTGTCAACCACACAAAGAAAAGTAACAAAAGAAAAGTCTCCGCAGGGGAAATGATTTGATAAAACTACGCAATTACCTCTATGGGTTTACAAACTCGCAAGCTTTAGCTTGCTCAAACAGTGTAAACCCTTCTGCCTAACGCTGCTTGCTTGTTTTATTACAAATCATTTCCCAATGCGGTATTGCTAGAGCTTACTA
>NZ_DAOPSE010000057.1:0-5386 GCF_035349255.1 Defluviitoga sp.
AACAACACAAAATAATTCTATCATAAAATATTCTTAGTTTCCACTTACAAGAAAAATAATCATAGAATGAGATTTTATTAGATAATCTGTTTTATTTTGAATTATTTATCATGTATTAGACGAGATTCACTTTATTTGAGTTTGACTTTTTAAGAAAAGAATATTATTATTAAATTAATAAATAAAGTTTACTTATTAATAAACATTTAAATAGGAGTTGAACTTAAATTTGAAAAAAGAACATGCTTCAACAAGAGTTAGTAATTCGTTAAAAGTTTTGGATCTCCTAATTGATAAACCTATGTCAAGGATAGATTTGGCTTATGAAACAGGCCTAACTAAAACAACAATAGGTGAAATAGTTCGTGATTTTATAGGAATAGGATTTCTTGAAGAAGTGAAAACTTCTCCTAATCGAGTAGGAAGACCTTCCATGGATTTAAAATTAGTAAAAGATTTTGCACACGTTTTAGGGATAGGAATAATGAGAGATGGGGTAAATGGATGCCTAATTGATTCTGAGGGAGAAGAATTATATAGAGCAAGCTATTCATATGAAAAAAATACACCTGCAATAGAAACAGTGTATATGACTTGTGACAATTTAATGCGTAAAGCGGAGTTAACAGGCAGAGAGGTAAAGGCAATCTCTTTTGGGGTACCCGGACCATTGGATACTGAGAGAGGTGTAATAAAAGAACCACCAAAATTATCCGAATTTGCAAACTTTCCATTAATAAAAGAAATTAAGGAACGTTATAAGGTTTTTGCCTGTATAGAAAATGATGCTGATATGGGTGCGATGGGGGAAAAATATTACGGAAAAGGGAAAGATTTGGACTCTTTTATCTACATTCTATACGATAAAGGAATAGGTGCAGGCATAATAATAAATAATCAACTTTATCATGGATTAAATGGTTATGCTGGTGAAATAGGACATACTTTAATAATAGATAATGGCAAATTTACATATTTTGAGGATGAGTATGGTATTGACAAGGTAATTGAGCAAATCAATAAAAAAATTTCGATTCCCATAAAGAATATACGAGAACTAGAAAATTTTTCTCAAGAAGATAAGATAAAAATATTGGACTTTCAAGAAGAACTTGCTAAGAATTTTTCACAAATAATATTATCTCTTATTCATTACTTTGGCATCTCTAATATTTTTTTAGATGGTCGAATAAAATATTTAGGAAATAACTTTATCAATCAGCTTAGAAAAATTGTTAGAAAATATCTATTTCATAAGCATGAAGTAAAAATATCATTTTCTAATTTAGATGAATATGCTGTTTCACTAGGTGCAGCAAAATTTGGTTTAATTAGGTATTTATATAAACAAGTGAAAAGTAAATAAGAATTAAGAAATTAACCGAAGTTTTTTTAGTAAAAATATTTTTGAAAAACTATTAATTTTAATAAAGAAAAATCAATTATACGGTGTTTATACCCACTTCAGAAATAGCAAAAAATAGTGGTTAAGCTGAAGTAAAAAAGATTAAATAAAAGGAAAGAAGAACTAAAATATTCAATTCCAAGGAAAATGCTCTTTGAAAAAGTCAAAAAACTTAAAGAAAGATAAAAAGATACAAGAAAGTACTCATTTTGAAGAAAAAACAGGAATAAAAACACTCCAGTTAGTCAGTAACTGGTTGTTAGAAAGTATTGATTATAACTAAAATGACAAATTAGCAAACAGCAGTCTCATACATCAAAGTCTTAGGAGAAGCTAATAAATCATCTCTACCCATACTATGAGCCAAGAAAGCTGAAGCAATAAGATAAAGGTTATAAAGGTCACATTCAACTTCAACGGCATTTTTACATCTCAAAGAAGTTGATTGGGTTCAGAATGAAGAGACATATGGTTGACCTCCTTACGGGATAATAAATTTGTGGTACCAAATAGATTATAACGTAGGGAGGTAACCACTTCAAACACAAGGTATTAAAAGTTAGTTAAATTCTGTGTTTTGGAATTTCTGAAGACAGTAAAATAACTTCATAAAAGGAGGTTTTTAGGATGAGCCATTATAAGTCAATAATTACGAAGTCAGCAATGGTAATTTTGATTTTATTAAGTTGTGTCTATTCCGGAGCCGCCAAAAGTTTGTATTACAACGATCAAGAGTTATTTTTAAATGGAGTAAATTTGGCATGGATTAATTTTGCAAGAGATTTAGACAATTTCAATGAAAGAGAATTTGTCAAAGTTTTAGATGATTTATCAAATGCCGGTGGTAATGTTTTAAGATGGTGGCTTCATACAGATGGAAGTTCGAATCCTCTCTATGGAGAAGATGGCAAGGTAATTGGCATAGAAAAAGAAAATTTGAAAACTTTTAAAAGG
This sequence comes from Defluviitoga sp., assembly GCF_035349255.1. Taxonomy (NCBI): domain Bacteria; kingdom Thermotogati; phylum Thermotogota; class Thermotogae; order Petrotogales; family Petrotogaceae; genus Defluviitoga; species Defluviitoga sp. The sequence goes on from NZ_DAOPSE010000057.1 coordinate 2,360, forward strand.
GCGTTGGATTTAGCTTATGAAAGAGGAATATTGATACTTCCAGTATTGTGGTCTCATGACATGATGAATTATAAGCAAGGAGTACCTACAGAAGCTAATAAAAAAATGATCGAAGATCCTCAGTACACTCAAGCCTACATAGACAATGCATTAATACCTTTAATAGAATATGTAAAAGGGCATCCAGCAATAGTAGGGTGGGAAATTTTTAATGAACCTGAAGGAGTCACTGAAGAGTTTGGTTGGACTGATCTTAGAACAGACATGAAATATATTCAACAATTTGTTAATTTAATTGCAGGTGCAATACATAAAACAGATCCTAATAGTTTAGTAACAGTTGGTTGCTGGAATATGAGAGTTTTAACTGATATAAACGGTTTCACTAATTATTATAGTGATGAACGTCTCATAGAAGCGGGAGGAGATGAGAATGGATTTTTAGACTTTTATCAAGTTCATTATTATCCCGAGTGGTTTTCTGAAGAAACCTCTCCTTTTCATCATCCGTATGAATATTGGAACTTAGATAAACCACTAGTTGTGGGAGAATTTCCTGCTAAAGGAATAGTAAATATAGGAAAAGGATTCGCACCAAAAAGAGAATTAGGAATAGTTGAAGCTTATGAATATTTGTTCAAAAATGGGTATGCTGGAGCTCTTTCATGGATGTATTATGATACAGGGCATGGAAGTTTTGCAGATACAAAACCTGCAATAACGCATATTTATGACATTGCTCAAGAGAAAGTTAAGATAGAAGTTGGAGAAATAGATAGAATTCCATTAGTCAAAAAGAATATAGAAAATCTCTTTGTTGAAAAAGGAACAGAAGAAATAGTTGACTACGTGAATTTAAATGATATATTTTATGATTTTGAGGGAGATACTCTTTCCTTTTCTGTTACCAAAAATGATAATCCTTTAGCAGTAGAATTGAAAATAGACAGTGCTGGATTTTTGTCAATTAAAATATCTCCTGAATTTATAGGGGTTACTAACGTTGAGATTGAAGCAGAGGATAGTGTTGGTAACAAAGCATGGACATCTTTTATAATAAGGGTGATCGATCCTTCAAGTGGAAACGTGGCTTTGGGTAAAGAAGCAAGAAGTTCTTCAAACGAAAATCCTATAAATACAGCTGCTAAAGCAGTGGACGGTTTATTTGATACTCGATGGTCGAGTAAGTATACCGACAACGAGTGGATCGGTGTAGATTTAGGGGACGTTTTCTTAATCAATGAAATTACTTTGCACTGGGAAGTTGCTTATGGCCTAAAATATGCAATACAGTGTTGGGACGGAGAGAAATGGATAACTGTTTATCAGGAAGATTCAGGTGATGGAGGGATGGATCATATTATTCTTGAAGCACCTGTTGAAAGTAGATTTATTAGAATGTTAGGTATAAAGCGTGGAACAGAGTGGGGATACTCACTGTGGGAATTTGAAGTATTTGGAAAAAAGGTTGAGGGATCTGACCCAGAATTACTAATAACCCCATTTGATTGGGATAAAACAGAAGAAACAGAAAAAGAAGAAAGCCTAGAATTAAAAGAAGTTTATTTGCTGTATGATTTTGAAACAGATGATGAAGGATGGAAAATAGTAGAATTTTGGCCTTCCATTAAAACAATAGAAGTAACTGATGAAATGTCTACTTCTAATAGTCGAAGTTTAAAATTAGAAGGTGTCTATAGCGGAGAGGGCTGGCAAGAAGGCGGGATATTCGTATTTCCTGAAATTAAAGATTGGTCTGGTTGGGATATGGTTATGATGGATTTATATGTTCCAGAAAAAGCTAAAGATTTTATTGCGCAGATTTATTTTAAAATTGGTGATTCTTGGACTTGGGTTAATACTGCTGATATTTATCTCATTCCAGAAAGCTGGAACACTATAAGAGTGAATTTAAATGATTTAATAAAAGATAAAGAAGTTAAAGAATTTGGAATAAAAATTGGTTCATCAGTTAGTAAATCAGAGTTTTATTTTTATTTAGATAATATACGGTTAATTAAACACCAACACTAATCCAAGTTTTAATTAGTTAAAACATTATGATGATATATTTTATGTTTGGTTTACTTTAGAAGTGAAACTTTGCATAAAGACTTCATAATAGTCCATACTTTTTTCATTTTTTGAAGAGTACCCACTTCAGAAATAGCAAAAAATAGTGGTTAAGCTGAGGTAAAAAAGATTAAATAAAAGTAAAGAAGAACTAAAATATTGAATTCCAAGGAAAATGCTCTTTGAAAAAGTCAAAAAACTTAAAGAAAGATAAAAAGATACAAGAAAGTACTCATTTTGAAGAAAAAACAGGAATAAAAACACTCCAGTTAGTCAGTAACTGGTTGTTAGAAAGTATTGATTATAACTAAAATGACAAATTAGCAAACAGCAGTCTCATACATCAAAGTCTTAGGAGAAGCTAATAAATCATCTCTACCCATACTATGAGCCAAGAAAGCTGAAGCAATAAGATAAAGGTTAGAAAGGTTACATTCAACTTCAACAGAGTTTTTACATCTCAAAGAAGTAGAATTAGTCATATCAGCCAACTTAGAAAAGATAGACTCAATAAGGGTACGCTTTTTGTAAACCTTTTTGAAAGAAGAAGAATCTCTGTTGAGAAAACTACGGAAATCATCTTTAGAAAAGTTTCTATAGGCATAACAATTGTATTTGTTCAAAGGGCAATTAGAAGGATCATCACAAACATATTTATTTCTAAGGATATTCCTTTTAGTTTCACGATAGTGAGAATGAAGAGAAAGAGGCTTACCGCAATCACCCACTAAAGGTTTCTTAGAAGAAGCTCTAAGAGGGATAAAAGCGGTAGACTCACTCTCCAAATGAACAAAGTCGTAAAGATCAGAAGAATCGTAAGCGGCATCAGCCAAGAAATTAAACCCAGTAAGATTCAAAAGTTCTTTAGCTTTATTTAGTAAAGGGAAAGCATAATTCCCGAGTTTGACAGTTACAAGAATGTAATAATCATAAAACGGGCATGAATAAATGAAA
>NZ_DAOPSE010000058.1:0-5101 GCF_035349255.1 Defluviitoga sp.
GACAACCCCTGTTAATTTATTTATCAGGTATTAATTCTACCTTAATTTCACCTTTCACTCCTTGGGGAAGTTTTATTTTAATAGAATATGTTCCTATCTCTTTCAGGTTGACTTTATCTTCAAACCAATTCTTGTCAAAGTCTATTCCAACTACTTCCTTTATTTTATTAGCAATATCCTGAGAAGTAACTGCCCCAAATAACTTCCCTTTCTCACCTGCTTTCACTTTAAGAACTATGGTTACATCTTTTAATTTCTCTAAAATTCCTTCACTTTTATTTTTTATGCTTTCTTTTTTCTTTTCTTCGATTCTCTTGCTTTCTTCTATATGTTTTATGAACCCGTCAGTAGCTTCCACAGCCAACTTTCTCGGAATAAGATAATTTCTTGCATAACCATCAGAAACTTCTTTTATTTCTCCCTTTTTACCTAACTTAGGCACATCTTCTAGCAACAATACTTTCATGTATGTTTTTTAACCTCCTTTAATGTTGGTACATTTTTAAATGCTACTGAAAACTTAAGAATTTGATTTAAAACTTGTAGAAATTTAACTAGTCTATTCAGTACTTATAACTTACTTAAATTCAGGGCGTTAGTTAAAGAAGATCCACATTTCTAAGGCGTTCATTTAGCTTCCTAATCTTACGATGGTATAATTCTCTACTTATGATATTATACACTATAATCTTTGAAGGACATATATTGTAAAAGACAAAAAATAGATAGAGAGCAATCCCTCTATCTATTTTTAGTTTGTAAAGTATTTTTTTAAATTAATCGTTTTTATAGGGTAAAAGCATCATCTTTCTTGCTCTTTCAATCGCATTTTTTACCATTCTTTGATGTTTTGCACAGTTACCATTTATTCTTTTTGGTATAATCTTTCCCTTTTCATTTATGTATTCTTTTAACCTTTTCAAATCTTTGTAATCAATATATTCAACGTTGTCTCGACATAACTTACATCTTTTAACACTCTTTCGATCTCTTCTAACATAAGCCATTTATATCCACACCTCCATCATTTCAGACTTTAAAATTCAGAAAAAAAATCTTTATCTAAATCATCATCATCAAAACTTAGGCCAAACAAATCCTCAGCGTCAAGATCTGGTAGTTCATAATCTGATGTTTCAGTTGCATCGTCAATGTTTTCAATGAAATTATTGTTATCATAAATATTTCTGGCACTTTCCTCCACAATTATATCTGTGTCAGAATAAATTCTTTCCTCCTCCGCTTTTTTTGTTTCCATAAAATTCATCCTATTTGCCCAGACCTCAGCTTTTTCTCTTCTGATATTGTCTCTATCTGTCCATTGGTTGATGCGAAGAGAACCTTCAACTAATATTAATTTACCCTTCTTTAAATAATTAGAGGCAAATTCCGCTTGCTTGCCAAAAGCCACAATATTTATGAAATCAGTTGCGTTTTGATCACTTGAAAACTGTCGATCCACCGCCAACCTAAATGTAGCAACTGGATCTCCTTTAACAGTCGATCTTATTTCTGGATCTTTGGTTAACCTTCCCACCAAAATAACCTTATTATACGAAATAGACATTAAATCACTTCCTACTTATTATTCAATTTCTTGGTCGGTACTCTGTTCTCCGACTTGTACAGGGTCATTAACTTGTACAGGGTCGTTAACTTGTACAGGTTCCTCAATCTTTATTTTTGCTTCCTTTTGTTTTATTTTTTGTTTTTTCTCTAGATCTTCTCTTCTAATAGTTTGATATCGAAATATTTCTTGAGTAACCCTGTAAAAATTTTCTAATTCGTTAATCTTATCAGGGGATGCCTTGAAAATTATGTAAGTGTAGTCTCCCTCAGTAAATTTTCCTTTTGGAGTTCTATATGCTAGCTTTCTTACGCCCCATCTTGTAAACTCTTCAACTTCTCCGTCGATCCGCTCTTCTATAAAGCTTTTAACTTTTTGAGCTAAATCTTCTCTTTCTTCGGCTGGTAGATCTGCTCTTATAACAAACATAGTTTCATAATACCTTTTACTCACCTTATACCTCCTCCTATGGTCTATGGCCTCTGATTCTAATATTTTTATTTCAGAGGCAGGATTTTTATTTCTTGATAATTCACGTACGATTATATCAGAAAAAATGAAGTTTGTTATTTTATTTCTTTAAAAATTATATTAAAATTTGACTTTGAAACCAACATCAACATTAAGTAAATCTTTATCAGTTTGACTTGGTACAAAGCAATCATTAGTATCATCATATATAAGCTCATTGAAAATTTTTCCAAGATTTGCTGATAAGTTAAGCTCAAAGAATTTAAAATATAAATTTGCTGAAATTGTATAAATAAAGGATTTTTCTAATGTATCATCATCTAAAAAGTTCGTACCTTCAACAGGTGCAATATCTTTTGTAGGGGATTTACTCCCTGAGAAAACTGTTTCGAAAGATGAATATATATCGAATCTATTGTTATAAGTGTACAGGTAATCAACCAAAATAGATGCGGCATTTTCTCCATATTTATATCCAATATAATTTTCTTTGTAGTTAATTATTTTATCTTCATATTTATCTTGAGGATATACTGTGTATGAAGGTGCTTCTTTCCCAGGTCCAAAAGTATATCGAGTAGCAAGGGCACCGTGTAAACCAAAATTGCCTGCGTTGGTTTTAAATGTTATTCCGGAAGAAAACGCTATTTTGTCGGGATTTTGAGTTTTTTCTGGATAAAAGAACCTGTTAGTGTTTAAATCATCAACTAATAATTGAGAATAAAAATAATATGTCGGTTTGTCATAATCAATGAAAAATCCCATCAATGAATTATCGTCTTTTCCTTCCTCTGCCCATGGCATAGTGTTACTTGAAGATCGTATTTCTTGTGAAAAATACACTGGCAGTGGATTAAAAAGATAATAGAAATCAAACTCTCTATTGTAAACAACTGCATCTTGATATCCAAATCTAAAATCACCAAATTTTAGTCCATAAGTTTTATAATTCATACTTTTTGGTTCAGTAAAATGCTTATTACTTGAACTAACTAACTGAATCCAGCGGGTATCATAAAACATATGCTCATCTTCGTAACCAAATTCTAGATAAGGTTGAGATATCCTTTCAGAAGAAAAAAACAGAGAATATGGAGAATTAACTTCATCTTGCAAATCTTTTATTCCTGAACTAAATTTTATATCATTATTAAAACTTCGAAAGGTAACATAACCATTTTCAATTAAAAAGTAATGATCAAAATAGTAATCTTCTTCATAAAAGTAATATTTATCATCACTGTAAAAACCTATATCAGCTACAAAATCAAAATGAGGGGCTAAATGATATATTTTTACTCCAATCCTGTCATTAAAATCCTCAAAGTCATACAATCCTTGGAAGCTAATTTCAAAGTTCACGGCAAAAACAGAAAAAACTGCCAACACACATAAGTTTATAAAGAAAATACTTTTTTTAAGCATAAAATACCCCCTTCTATATATTTTTAGAGTTTTTTATTTGTTTTATAATATATCACTTAATCAACATTAAAACCTGATCTCCTTCGACTGTATCTCCTTTTTTAACATAAATTTTTTCAACTAACCCACTATATTCTGAAGGAATCTCGTTTTCCATTTTCATCGCTTCGATTATTAAAAGAGTGTCTCCAATACTAACATTTTGACCTTCACTGACACAAATATCAATAATAATTCCTGGTAGGGGAGCCTTTACTTCTTTAGCTGTTTCAGAAGATGATGCCTTCTCCGTTGATAATTGAGTAACTTCTTTTGTTGGAATATCTTTTTCTTTTCTTTTTTTGGCTTCTTTCTTTTTCTTTTTTTCTACGGATTTGATGTTTGCATTCTCCTCTAACCTGCTTGTTAAAACTGGTTGACTCATATCTTTATTTGAAGCAAAATCAGAGCCCACTTCTTCAACCTCTACTTCATAAGTCTTATTGTTGATAGTAACTTTAAATTTTTTTTTCATAATATATGACCTCCATTACCTCCACCTTTTTTTACGCTTAGGATTCCATGAGACAGAAGGATTATGTTTCTGCCATTTCGTTTTAACAGACTTTATTGGTTTGTCTTTTTGAACTTTATTTTTTAAAAGATCCGCCCTAGTAACACTTTTTATTTCAAATTGTTTACCAACATAATACATGCTTACAGCAGCAACAACTGCAATAAGCTCTTCTTCAGTTAAATCTAATTCTTTATTCTTAAGCATTTTTAACTTCATTGGTTCAACAGACTCTTTAACTGGCATGTTTTTTTGTTTTTTCCCTTTCCCACGTGATCGAAATAAAAACTGAAATAACCATATCACGAAATATAATATGATTAATATTGAAAAAACTATTAATATGCCTATTCCTGTTAAAATCCATACATCCGCCATATTTTATCCCTCAATGCACAATCTATTTGATTATAAAGGTATGTTTCCGTGTTTTTTTGAAGGCCTTGATTCGACTTTGGAAAAAGATGTAGAAAGTGCTTTAATTAATTTCTCTCTAGTATCTTTAGGTTCAATTACATCTTCTATGTATCCTCTCGAGGCTGCTTCATAAGGATTTGAAAAACTTTCTTTATACTCTTGGATACATTTTTGCCTTGTCTCTTCGGGATTTTCAGAACTTTCTATTTCCTTTGCAAATATAATATTTGCTGCTCCATCAGGACCCATGACAGCTATTTCAGCAGTAGGCCAAGCAAACACAAAATCCGCTCCCAAGTGTTGTGATCCCATTGCAATATAGGCGCCTCCATATGCTTTACGTAATATAACTGTTATTAAAGGAACAGTCGCTTCAGAATATGCATATAAAAGCTTAGCACCATGTCTTATTATCCCTCCGTGTTCTTGATTAACCCCTGGAAGATAACCAGGAGTATCAACAAAAGTTATAATAGGAATATTAAAAGCGTCACAAAATCGAATAAAACGAGCTGCTTTATCCGATGCATCTATATCAAGTGAACCAGCAAGAATCTTGGGTTGATTTGCTATTATTCCCACTGATTGTCCTTGAAGCCTTGCAAAACCAACTACTATATTTTTTGCAAAATGGGGATGTATTTCAAGAAAACTATCAGGATCGAAAA
>NZ_DAOPSE010000059.1:0-5071 GCF_035349255.1 Defluviitoga sp.
GAAAAAAGCAAGATGGGGTTTCATTTTTACAATACCCGCTATTATTTTTTTCTCAGTTTTTAGTTTTTATCCAATTATAAATGCATTTATAACAAGTTTTTATAAGAAAGATCTATTATCTTTATCGAAACCAAAATTTATAGGACTAGGAAACTATAAATATTTAATACATTCCGAATCTTTTTGGAATTCAGTGAAAGCTACGACTATCTTTACTGTAGGAACTTTTATTCCTTTAGTTATTATAAGTTTAATATTAGCTGTATTTATTTCTTCTAGAAAAAGATTTCAGAAATTTTTTCAAATGTCTTATTATTCTCCTGCTTTACTATCTTCAGTGGTTGCTGCAACTATATGGCTTTTAATGTTTGATCCAAGGGGACTAGCAAATCAATTTCTTAATTTTATTTTGAATACACCGGGAAAAGATTATAAATGGTTGACAAGTTCTGGAATGTTAAGGTTGGCCACTATAATAGTATATTTTTGGAAGTATATCGGTTATTTCACAGTAATTTTTGTTACTGGAATTGCAAGTATTCCTCAATCAATTAATGAGGCAGCAAGAATAGATGGTGCAAACAGATGGCAAGTTTTTAGTCGTATAACTCTTCCCCTTATAAAACCTACAACGCTTTTAGTTTCAGTGATGGCGATGACTCAGTGTTTAAAAACATTCAGTACACAATACCTTTTTACACAGTCGGGAGCTCCTTTAAAACCAATTGATGTAATTACTCTCAATATTTACAATACAGCCATTAGAGATCATCAAATTGGTCGTGCTAGTGCCATGAGCATAATATTATTTGTAATAATAATGGTCTTAACCCTTATTCAATTTAGAGTTTCAAAAGCTGAGGAAGTTCAGTACTAAGAATAAATTGAGGTGATATCATGCCAAAACAAAAAAGTTATTTTTTTTCAACTGTAGCTGACATATTAATTTGGATATTTCTTACAGTTTTTGCAATTATAGTTTTAGTACCCCTTGTTTTTATGTTTACAGCCTCTTTTATGCCAGCAAAGGATATCATGTCCATCCCCTATCCTTGGATCCCAAAAACTTTTTATATAAAGAATTATTGGCAAGCATTAAGAGGGAATGACGGAAGTTTTATTTATGTTCGAAATATTTTAAATTCTTTTTTAGTTGCAAGTGTGACTTCAATAGGGACTATCTTGTTGTGTTCGATCACTGGATATGGCTTGGCAAAGTTTCAATATAAGGGAAGAAATTTTATTTTAATGATGATATTAAGCACAATGATGATTCCATTTGAAGCAATAATGATACCTCTTTATCTAATTGTAACTAATTTAGGATGGCAAGATACTTATTGGGCTTTGATAGTACCTTTCTTGATGAGCGCTTTTGGCGTTTTTTTGATGAGACAATTTTTACTTACTTTTCCAGATGAGTTAATAGATGCAGCTAGAATAGATGGCGCCTCTGAAATAGGTATATTTTTTAGAGTAGTTTTACCTAACAGTGTACCTCCAATGGCTACATTAGCTATTTTAACTTTTAGGTCACAATGGGATAGTTTATTATGGCCACTTCTTGTCATTCAGTCTCCAAAAATGAAAACAATTCCACTATATATAGTGCAATTTGCTGAGGAAAAGTTTACCAACGAGGGAGCACTAATGGCAGCGGCTGTAATAGCAAGTATTCCGATGTTAATTCTATTTTTATCATTAACTAAGTATTTTATAGGTGGATCAAATGTATATACTGGAGGTAAAGAGTAAATAAATAGAACACTCAAAGGAAGGAAAAAATATGATTAAATTTGGAACAGGTGGTTGGAGAGCAATAATAGGAGAAGAATTTATAAAGGAAAATGTACTTTTATTGGCTCAAGGATTGACGGATTTAATGTTAGAAGAAAAAGTAGATAAAGAGGGTTTCGTAATTGGATATGATAGGAGATTTTTATCAGACAAAGCTGCTCGATGGATAGCTGAAGTTCTTGCAGCCAATAATATTAAGGTGTATTTTATTGAACAGTACGTTCCTACACCTATGGTCATGTTTGCGGTAAATCAATATAAAACTTATTATGGTGCGGCCGTTACTGCTAGTCATAATCCTTATGACTATAATGGTGTTAAGATAATAACTTACGGAGGTCGAGATGCTAGTGAAAGTGTGACACAGAAAATTGAAGAAAAGATAAATTCATTAAGGAAAGAGCAAATAAAACATTTAGATTTTGAAAAAGGTATTGAATATGGATTAATTGAAAACATTGATCCCTTTAATAATTATATTGATGATATTATTTCAAAAATAGAGTTAGATCCTATTAAAAAGAAAAGATTAAAAATCCTCTTTGATCCAATGTTCGGAGCTTCGACGATAACTTTAAATACAGTCTTCAACATATTGCGTTGTCAAGTTGAACTCATAAACGCTAGACATGATCCTCTCTTTGGGGGAAGAATTCCTTCCCCTAGCTTATTAACATTGAAAACACTTATGAATTTAGTTCCTGAGAAAGGGTATGATTTGGGATTAGGAACTGATGGAGACGGAGACAGATTAGGAATAATCGATGAAAAAGGTGATTTTGTTCATCCAAATGAAACTTTATGTCTTTTGTATTATTACTTTTTAGAATATAAACAAATGGAAGGTGCAATAGTAAGAAATATGACTACAACACATTTATTGGATAGAATAGCTAAATTCTATGGACAAGATTGTTATGAAGTTCCTGTCGGTTTTAAACATATAAGTCAAAAAATGGAGGAAACAAATGCTCTTATGGGCGGAGAAAGCAGTGGTGGAATTGCTTTTAGAGGACATTTAAAAGGAAAAGATGCCACTGTGATAGCATGTTATGTTATTGAAATGATTTGCAATACGGACAAAATGATAGGTGATTTACGTACAGAATTACATTCTAAATTTGGCTATCTTTATTATGAAGAATTTAATATCCCTTTAACTTATGAAGGTAAGTCCACTTTAACAAAAATACTATTTCAAAAAAAGAAACTTCCTTCTTTTGATTTCGAAATTACACAAATAAGATATTTAGACGGGGTAAAAATTTACTTTGAAAATGGTGGGTGGGCTGTGTTTAGATTTTCCGGAACCGAACCTCTTCTAAGACTTTCAACAGAAATGCCTTCTAAGAATGAAGTTTCATCGGTACTAACGACGATGAAAGATTTTATTATTGAGCTTTTAAATTAATAAATCAAAACTAAGCTTTAAATGAATTATTTTTCTATGTTATCTTTCCTTTACTATACTATCGTTACATTGGTAATAACAATATATCCAATTCAAATATCCTTATTTTGAGCTAATTTTCTTTAATATAGGTGATTATTCTTCTTTATCTATATTTTCCTTTGTTTTTCTAATTTGATTTTAATGAAAACTTTATGAGATAATTTGAAGTAGTAATAATATTGTTATTACTTTAAAGCATTGATGAATAATAAAATTACAGATTAAGAAAGAAATATTTTAGATTAAAAACTAAAACGGATAACAAGGAAGGACACTCCTATTAGATCTTGTATTAAAGCTTAAATAAGGGGTTACAATTCCGTTGAGATGGGCTTTTGAAGTAAGTAAGTCTATAAAAAGAAAATAGACTTTTTAATTAACACTCATAACATTCTTAGAGTTTGAAAGCTATTAATAATATATGGACAATATTATTTAAACAAAGGAGAGTTTGTGAATGAACATAGCAGTTTTAGTAAAACAAGTGCCATCTACAGATAACGTCAAGATAGATGAAAACACAGGAACTATGATAAGAAGCGAGTTAGAATCAGAGATGAATCCTTTAGACATGTATGCAGTAGAAGAAGCAGTAAGGATAAAGGAACGATCTTCAAACACAAAAATCACAGTAATATCGATGGGTCCGTTATCTGCGGAATATGCGATAAAAGAAGCGATCTCGATGGGATGTGACGAAGGGGTATTACTAACAGACAGGAAGTATGCAGGTGCAGACACACTGGCTACTGCGTACACTCTAACTCAGTTTTTGAAAGGTAAAGAATTAGATCTAATCTTTGCTGGAGAAAGGGCGACAGATGGAGAAACAGGTCAAGTAGGTCCGATGGTAGCAACACTACTTGAAATACCAGTATTAACCTATGTAAACAAGATAATAGAAATAACGAAAGACGATATAACAGTACAAAGAGCGATAGAGGGAGGAAATGAAATAATTCGAACAACACTTCCGGTACTAATAACGGTAGTAAAAGAAATAAACGAACCCAGACTACCAAATTTAGAAAACAAACTAAGGGCAAAGAAAAGCAAAATAGACATAATAACCAACGAAGACTTAAAGGTAGAAGAAGACAAAATAGGATTAAAAGGATCACCTACAAGAGTAGTAAAAGTATTCTATCCAAAGATATCAAGACAAGGAGAAAAAATAGCAGTGAAAACACCACAAGAGGCTGTAGCGAAGATAAATGACTTCATAAAAGAAAAAGGTGTGATTTCATGAAACAAGAACACACAGGAGTATGGACGATATCAGAGATTGAAGATGGAACCATAAACCCAGTATCCTATGAACTACTAGCATGGGGAAAAGGACTAGCAGAAACCTTAAAAGTTGAATTAACAAGTATAGTACTAACAAACAAAATAAAAGACATAGAAAGCCTGATACACTATGGAGCAGACAAAGTCTACTATGTAGAAAATGAGAAGCTAGAGCATTTCTACCCAGACACATACACAAAGATACTCCACCAACTTGTAGAAGAAATGAAGCCAGAAATAATACTCGCATCAGCTACAACTAAAGGAAGGACACTGATGCCATGTCTAGCGGCAAGATTAAGGACAGGACTAACAGCTGATTGTACAGACTTTGAAATAGAAGAAGAAACAAGGTCACTGATACAAATAAGGCCAGCAATAGGTGGAAATGTAATGGCAAAAATAAAAACAATGACAAGGCCTCAAATGGCGACAGTAAGGCCGAAATCCAAACAGCCATTACCAAAAGACGAAACCAGAAGAGGAGAAATAATAAAAAAAGAGTTTAATGAAGAAATGTACCAAAGCAGA
>NZ_DAOPSE010000060.1:0-4917 GCF_035349255.1 Defluviitoga sp.
CAATTCATCCCCCACTTACAGAAGTGGGAGTCTTCTTGCAGGAAAATGATAAAAAGCTTCTAATTAATTATTTTTTAAAAGGTAATTTTTTAAGTTATGAATAATATAGTTAACTAATATTGTTGTTAACTAGAAACAAAAATATAATCTTTTATTCTTAAATTAATTCATTTTTTTACAATATTTTGGTAGAATAAAAATGAAGATGGTTTTAGAATCTAAGGATTGTAAATTTGATGAAAAATGTGAAAAAAATATTCCTTTAGACATCTATAAAATCAAGATTTTAAAACATCCAATTTAAATTAACTAAAGGAGGAATTTATTATGGATAAAGCAGGAAAAATTGAAGTAAAAATATCGTTAGATGAGAAAGTAAGAGAAACAATTTCTAAAGAACTGAACGCATATTTGTCCAATTTGCAAATTTTCTACGCAAAGTTACATAATTTACATTGGAATGTAGAAGGTAGAAATTTTTTCAAAATTCATGAAAAGTTAGAAGAGTTTTATGACTATATATCAGATCAAATTGATGAAATCGCTGAGAGGATTCTTACTTTAGGATATAGGCCATTGGTTAAGTTGAGTGACTATGTTCAAAATGCAACACTCAAAGAAATTGACAGTAAAAGTTATGGTATAGAAGAATCATTGAACATTGTTTTGAATGATTTTTCAGAATTAGTTGGACAACTACGAAAGATTATAAAATTAGCACAAGAGTATGGTGACGAAGGAACAGCAGATATACTAATAGGTTCCATTAAAGAATTTGAGAAAAATTCTTGGATGCTGAGAGCTACTTTATCTTAAGTGGAACATCATAAAGTTACTAAAAAAGCGGCTTTCGCCGCTTTTTTATTTTTAATTATCTATAGGTTTAAAAATCTTGCCACTTCAATAAAGTTTTCTTTTAATGAAAAATACAAATTTTTGTATATTTCATAAAGTTCATCATATATTTCAAATAACTGGGGCTCAGGTTCTATTATTTCTTTTATTTTAACCCAACTTAAAACTTGTTCTAGCTTTTGACCATTTCCTAACGCAGCTAGCATAGACGCTCCATAGGCTCCACCCTCATCTATTTGAGGTATTTTTATAGGCATTTTAAAGTTTGCTGCAACCAGTCTAATCCAGGTTTTATTTTTGGCTCCTCCGCCAACTATCCTCATATCATTAATTTCAGTTTTTTGTTTTATGAGTTCGAAAGAATCTCTTAAACCAAAAGTTATTCCTTCCATTGTTGCCCTCAACACATCATTTTCTGTATTTATCGATGATAATCCAAAAATTACTCCTCTTGCATTAGGATCTCTATGTGGGGTTCTTTCTCCATTAAGATAGGGAAGAAATATAATTCCATTTGCTCCTGGAACAGATTTGTTTATTCTTTCTTCTATTTCATCCCAGTTTGAATGCGGGAAAAAGTTATCTCTTACCCAATTTAACGTGTTAGCAGCAGATAGCATAACGCCCATATAATAATATTCATTTTCTAGTACATGATTAAAATAATGAATTTTTCCTTCTAAATCGGGTTTTTTGTTATCAGTAATCGTTAAAACTGTCCCGGAAGTTCCTATACTAACCATAGACTCTCCTTTTCTAGAGATGCCTATTCCAAATGCGGCAGCAGCATTATCTGCTCCTCCTGAAACAATTTTACAATTTGTCCAGCCTAGCTGACTTTTTAGTTCCGGTCTTAATTGTCCTCTAGTTTCGTATGAAGCATATATATCTGGCATAATATTTATATCAATTCCAAATTTTTCAAGCACTTCTTCATCCCAGGTGCTCTTGTTAATATTAAAACATGCGGTTCCTGATGCGTCGGAATAATCTATTCCTAAATTTCCTGTTAATTTAAAGATTATATAATCTTTGGGAAGTAATATTTTTTTTATCTTCTTAAAATTATCGGGCTCGTTTTCTTTTACCCACAATATCTTGGGGAAAGTAAATCCTTCTAGAAAAGGATTACCAATTTTTTCAATTACATTTTTTTCTCCCCCAAGAAGTTCAGTAGCTTTTTTACATTGTGGAGTGGTTCTTTGATCGCACCACAAAATAGCTGGTCGGATAACTTCGTAATTTTTATCTAAACAGACTAAACTATGCATCTGGCCCGAAAAACCTATAGCAGAGATCGAATGTTTTAAAGAAACGTTTTTTAATATTTCAAGAACACCTTCCCACCACATGTTGGGATCTTGTTCTGCCCAACCGGGTTTTGGAATATTCATTTTCAAAGGATAAGAATAATTATCTAAAAGTTTACCTTTTTCATCAACCACTAGCCCTTTTATTGATGTTGTTCCCACATCAATTCCCAAGTATTTTTCCATGACAATTCACCTCTAGTTACTTAACTATTTTTTCAGAAAAATCGTCCATTACCCTCAAATTGGCTCCTGTTAAACAAGCAGTTTCTATATCAAAAACTGGCTTACAGGTTTTTGTAAAAGATTTTAATGCGGGTTTTAAAGCCCTTTGTTTAATTATATTTTCTATTTCAGTTAAATATTCATTTGGAAAAAGGGAACCATATCCTCCGAAGATTACAAATTCAGGATTGAGTATGTTTATAAGATTTACAGCTCCTACAGCTAAATAGTATAGCATTTGTTGGATAATTTCATACGAGTTATTTTCTTTTCTTTGAGCTTTATCTAATAAGTTTTTGAACTTTTCTTCATAAGTATCTCCTTCAAGCTTCCCGTTACTATATTCATATATTTTAGATATCGTATCTATTGAAGCATAAGTTTCCCAACACCCTTGATTGTTACAAAAACATTTTTCACCTTCTTCTTGGATAGTCATATGTCCAAACTCTCCTGCAGTGTAGTTGGGACCCAAATATATTTGTTCGTCTATCAATAGGGCACCACCAATACCCTGAGATATGAATATGTAAATCCCATTGTTAAAGTTTTTTATACTCTTGTTAAAAAACAATTCCGCTTGTAATGCTAACTTTGCTTCATTAGCTATAAAAATCGACTTATCCCAATCAGGGAGATTTTTTAGAAAAGCCTTTTTAAAGTTAATGTTATTCCAATTAAAATGAGGTACATATTCAATAATTAAGTTATTTCTATCTACCATTCCTGGAAAAGAAAAAGAGATACCAGCAATGTTTTTTTCCTTATTTTCGTTGTAAATATGGCCTACAGTTGCTGAAACTTTTGCTAAAAAAGAAGAAAAACTTTTTGGAGTTTCAAATTTGCTTAAAATTTCTATCTGATTATTCAGATATCCCATCCCTACTATTGTACTTTCTACACCAACTTTTACAATTATAGAAACAACAGCTTCTTTTACTGGTTCTAGTTTTATGGGTTTTCTTCCAGGTCCTTGTGACGACTTTCTTTCTCCTTCTTTAACAAGATTTTTATCCATTAGATCAAAAACTATTTTTGTGACAGTACTTTTGTCTAAACCAGTAAGTTTAGTAATCTCGTTTCTAGAGATTTGTGGTGAATATCGAATTAAATTAAAAACCATTAGTTTGTTTGAGTAGCCCATTCTTTCAGCGTTTATTTTCTTTAGCTTCAAAATTTAAGTCCTCCTTAAATCAGTTTTTCAATCATTCAAAAATGTATTGATTGATTAAATTTTCTAAATATTCTTGTCTTCCAGATTTAGGTAAAGATACTTTCTTGTCAATAACATAGTCTTCAAGTTCTTTGAAGTTTGTTGTGCCTTCTACTATCTTTTTTCCTATTCCTTCGTTGAAACTATTATATCGTTTTTCTATGAAATCTTCCAATACTTTGTCTTCAACTATTTTATGAGCTATCTTTAGGCCTAATGCGAATGCATCCATTCCTGCTATGTGTGCATAAAATAAATCGATATCTTCGTAAGATGGTCTTCTTACATGAGCATCAAAGTTTAATCCTCCAGGTGCAATACCTCCGTTTTTAAGTATTTCATACATAGCCAAAACATTTTCATAAACGTTGGTAGGAAATTGATCTGTATCCCAACCAAGTAGTAAGTCTCCCATATTTGCATCTACGCTTCCTAAAAGATTGTTAATTCTTGCATATCTTAATTCGTGTTGAAATGTATGTCCTGCTAACGTTGCGTGATTTGCTTCTATGTTGAATTTAAAATACTTGTCTAAGTCATACTTTTGTAAGAATGCATAGGAGTTAGCTACGTCAAAATCATATTGATGTTTTGTAGGTTCTTTTGGTTTTGGTTCTATCAAAAACTGACCTGTGAAACCTATTTCTTGGGCATAATCTACCGCCATATGCATGAATTTAGCTAGATTGTTTAACTCTAATTCCATGTTTGTATTAAGAAGCGTTTCGTATCCTTCTCTTCCACCCCAAAAGACATAGTTTTCTCCATTTAATTCTTTGGTAATTTCAAGCGCTTTTTTAACTTGTGCAGAGGCGTAAGCATAAACATCTGCATCACAAGTTGTGGCTGCTCCTTGCATGTATCTAGGATGAGCAAATAAGTTAGCTGTTCCCCAAAGTAATTTAATACCAGTTTCTTTCATTTTTCCTTTAATATGTTCTACAACTTTATCAAGCAATTTGTTAGTCTCTCTGAGAGTTTCTTGTTCATCAACTAAATCTCTATCGTGAAAACAAAAATATTTCACACCAAGTTTACTCATAAATTCAAAAGCAGCATCAGCTCTAGCTAAAGCTTTATCTAAAGGATCAGTGTACTTATTCCATTCTCTGTGAGCACTTTCCACGCCAAACATATCTCTGCCTTCTGCAGTAAAGGTATGCCAGTATGCTACAGAAAATCTTAGATGGTCCTCCATCGACTTTCCTCCAATTATTTCCTTAGGATTGTAATAATGAAAAGCCAATTGCTCTTTAGAGCCTTTTCCAACGTATTCGATTTTTTTAATTTCTTTGAAGTATTCACGCATTTTGT
>NZ_DAOPSE010000061.1:0-4871 GCF_035349255.1 Defluviitoga sp.
ATAGTTTAAACTTATAAAATGTAGTTTTTAGAATTAGTATTAAAATAAAAACAAAGGAGGTTACTATCAAAATGGAGATGATAATTGGAGGAAAAAAAGTTACTAAACCAAAAATGATAAAAGTCTATAATCCTTTTAATGGTGAAATTGTCGGCGAAGTTCCTGAAGCAGAGGTATCGGATGTAAAAGTTGCAATCGAACTTGCTGAAGAAGGAAAAAAAGCTATGAAAGAACTTCCTTTACATAAAAGAGCTGAAATTCTATTCAACACAGGACTTTTGTTAGAAAAGAATGAACATAAAATCACTGATATTTTAGTTAAAGAAGTTGGAAAAACTGTGAACGAAGCTAAGTCAGAAGTTCTTCGAACAGCAGATTTATTCAAATACGCCTCAGAAGAGGCTAAAAGAATCCACGGAGAAACGTTACCTTTTTCTTCTGTTACTGGATCAGAAAATAAAAGAGGAGCATATATTTTAGAGCCTGTTGGGATAGTAGGAGCAATTACCCCTTTTAATGTTCCACTTTCATTAGCCGCTCATAAAGTTGCCCCTGCTATAGCTGCAGGAAACGCTATTGTCTTAAAACCTGCTACTCAAACTCCTTTGAATACATTAATGCTTGGAGAATTACTACTTGAAGCTGGCATGCCCCAAAAGGCTTTAAGTGTTTTAACAGGACATGGAAGTACTGTCGGAAATGCGATTGTTGAAGATCCTAGAATAAGATTTCTAAGTTTCACTGGTAGTGCTGAGACTGGTAAAAATATTGCGAAAAATGCTGGAATTAAAAAGATTGGATTAGAATTAGGCTCAAATGCACCTTTAATTGTTATGGACTCTGCAAATATTGATAAAGCGGTAAAAGCTACTGTTAGTGGAGGATTTTCTGTCGCTGGACAAATTTGTATTTCAGTTCAACGAGTCTTTGTCCATGAAAAAGTTTATGAAATATTTATCGATAAATTAGTGAAAAAAGTTAAAGAAATTATTTTTGGAGATCCAACAAAAGAAGAAACAATTATGGGACCAGTCATAGATGAACAAAATGCTATTAGAATAATTGACTGGATAAAAGAGGCAGAATCAAAAGGTGGAAAAATACTAACAGGCGGCAAAAGAAACTACACGCTAGTTGAACCTACAGTGATTATAGACGTTCCTTTAGATTGCAAAATTATGCAAAATGAACTTTTTGGTCCTGCTGTTGCCCTAAGAAAAGTCAAAAACCTAGATGAGGCTATAAATCTGGCAAATCAAAGTGTTTATGGTCTTCAAGCTGGAATATTTACTAAAAACATTTTTGAAGCATTTAGAGCTGCTCAAGAAATAGAAACGGGCGGTGTAATGATAAATGAAGGTCCCAGATACAGGGCTGATTTTATGCCATACGGTGGGTACAAAATGAGTGGTATTGGCAGAGAAGGAATAAGATATGCAATTGAAGAAATGTCGGAAATAAAGGTTATATGTTTTGATATAGAGGGGTGAAAAAGATGAAAGAGAAAATCAACTTGGGCATAGTTGCTTTTGTAAGAAACACTTATGATGCTCAAAAAGGTCAAGAAATATATAAGCAATCATTATTAGATTTAGAAAACACTCTAGATAACGTTGATTTGTTCGGTTGGCAAAATGTTGTTGAATACCCAGACGAGTTAGAAGAGGTGTTAACTTCTTTCAAAGAACATAACGTAGATGGCGTTGTATTATTAAGTGCAACCTTTCATCTTGGACAACTAGCCTTAAAAATTGCAAAAAACATTAATAAACCTTTTTTAATATGGGCCCTTCCTGAACCTTCCTATCATGGTGAAAGGCTAAGACTAAATTCTTTAGTTGGGGCCCATTTAGATTGCTCTAACTTATATAAGTCTGGTTTTGACAACTTTGAATTCATATATGGAGAGACAAAAGACCCTGATTTTAAAAATAAACTGAATAATTGGCTTGATGCTTTAAGAATTATCAAAAAATGGAACAATACAAAAATCGGCTTAATAGGAAACCATGCTCAAGGTTTTTATAATATAGACGTATATGAACCTGAAATCATCAAAGAATTTGGGGCAGAAATAGACTTCATATCTTTAAGTAACATATTTAATTTCAAGGCAAATACTGATGAAATAAAAAAAGAAATGAACAATTTATCTGGTATATACAATTACGGAGAAAATATGACAGATGAACGATTGAAAAAAGTAGCAAACCTATACATATGCCTAAAAGAGCTCGAAAAGTCTAATAACTACACTGCAATGGCTATAAGATGCTGGCCAGAATTCGCAAACTCCTATGGAATTTCTCCCTGCGCTTCTATGTCTTATTTTATGCCCGAACATATCCCAATTGCATGCGAAGGAGATATAGAAGGTACATTAGAAATGATTGCATATAAAGCGGTTGGTTGTAATGAACTCTTTTTAGCAGATATAAGCCAAATTTTTGAAAAAGAAGACTCTTTATTATTTTGGCATTGTGGGGTTGCACCATATAATCTATGGGATCAGAAATCTGAAAAAACCCTTGACACATATTTTGCTGGAGGTAGAGGAGTTACCGTAGGTTTCGTTTTAAAACCAGGACCTGTAACAATCTCAAGAATAGATTATGCGCGAGGAAAAACTAGGTTGTTAACGCTAGAAGGAGAAGCACTTCCAACAGAAAAAGAGCTCAAGGGAACTTATGTAAAAGTTAAAATACCTGATGCAAAAAATACTTTTGAAAAATTTGTCTCACAGGGTGTTGCTCATCACGTTGTTCTAGGATACGGTCGTTATAAAAAAACCTTTGAAAAAGTTGCAAAACTAAAAAATTGGGAAATATTATAATAAGAAATATTTCACGGATGGTGAAAATGGTATGAAAATAATTCAACAAGATAAAAATTACAAAGTATATATCAACGATTTAGAACTTTTTAACACTCAAGAATTTCGATATGGAATAGGTCATCATAAAATAAAAGAAAATCATGCCCATTTCAAAATCAAAGAAAAGTCTGATATAAACCTAAAAGACAATCTTGAGATAAAAATAGAAAACACCACAGAAAACCTTTTAACTATGAATTTAAAAGTCCCTAAAGAATTTAATAGGCTATTGATTTGTCTAAACTCTTTTGACTCTGAACAAATATTTGGAGGAGGAGAACAATACAATCATCTTAATTTAAAAGGAAAAAAATTCCCCATTTGGGTTCAGGAACAAGGAGTTGGAAGAGGATGGGATCCTATCTCCTTATTAACAAAACTCAAAGGAACAAGCGGAAGCTGGTTCACAACCTATTTTCCCTCTCCAATCTTCCTATCAACCATGGGATACGCAATAATAATTGAAACTTATTCACCCATTATTGTAGATTTTAAAAAGAAAAAGTCTGTATTTGAAATATGGGATAATAACGCAAAAATCATAATAATCGAAGGTAAAGATATACAAGAACTTACAAAACACATCAGAATATATTTTAACTCAAAACATCATCTTCCCGACTGGATATATGGAACAATTATTGCCTCTCAAGGAGGAACAGAAGCCTTATCAAAAAAAGTTGACTTGTTGACACAAAACGAAGTCCCACTCAGTGCAGTGTGGTCACAAGATTGGTCTGGTACTAACAGAACTTCTTTTGGTAGACAAGTCTACTGGAATTGGGAATACGACAAAATATCGTATAAAAACTTACCCAACAAGATACAAGAATTAAACAATAAAGGAATAAAGTTTCTTTCATATATAAATCCTTTCTTGATAGAAGGAAGTAGATTATACAAAATAGCAAAAGAAAACGACTATTTCGTTAAGCATCCTAATGGCGATGTATATAATATATACGTAACCACTTTCCCAGCCGGCCTTATAGATCTTACAAATAAAGATGCTTACAATTGGTACAAAAATATAATTAAAACCAACATGATCGCATTGGGAACTTCTGGTTGGATGGCTGATTTTGGTGAATATTTACCTGTAGATGCAATCTTATTTTCAGGAGAAGATCCCATTAAATATCACAATCAATATCCAGTAGAATGGGCCAAATTGAATTATGAAGCAATAAAAGAAAGTGGAAACGACGACATCATTTTCTTTATGAGATCTGGTTACTTAGATTCAGTCTCATATTGTCCAGTATACTGGGCAGGTGATCAAAACGTTAATTGGAGCAAAAGTGATGGAATAGCCTCTGTAATTCCCGCTGCCTTAAGTTCTGGGTTTAGTGGCGTAGACTTTTTCCATTGGGACACTGGAGGTTATACCTCTTTGTTTTGGATGAAAAGAACCCCAGAGCTTTTTATGCGTTGGGTAGAATTAAGCGCGTTTTCTCTTATCATGCGAACTCACGAGGGAAATAGACCTGAAACAAATATTCAATTTAATTCTAATGAAGAAATATTTAAACATTTTATATGGATGTCTAATGTTCATTATTCTCTAAAGAATTATTTGAAATACAGTGTTCAAACTAGCCTTGAGGAAAATCTACCAATTACAAGACATTTATGTCTTAATTATCCAGAAGATAAAGAAAGTTACCATCAAAAGTATCAATTTATGCTAGGAAGCGACATACTTGTGTCTCCAGTTATCTCAAAAAACACTGAAGAAAAAACAGTTTATTTACCTCCTGACAATTGGATTCATCTTTGGAGTACAAAAAAGTATTCGGGACAACAATATATAAAAGTCAAAGCACCTATAGGGTTCATCCCTGTATTCATAAGAGAAAATTCAACTTTTTTAGAAGAACTTTTAAATAACACCGAACAATTAAATAAAAAATTTCAATATACTTAAAACTATAAAATTTTTCGTAGGGTTGATCAACATATTGATAGATCAACTCTACGAATTAATTATTTTATT
>NZ_DAOPSE010000062.1:0-4818 GCF_035349255.1 Defluviitoga sp.
ATTTTCTTGAGTTGAAATGGAATCCCCCAAGTTTCCCCTTATAAGATAAAATGGAAACAATAAATTCAATGTTTGTACCTTGCGGATGGTGCCCTAAATCTATTAAAACCTTAACTTTTTCACCTAATTCTTTGGACAACATGAATGCTGTTCCCCAATCACACAGTAAAGTTGAATAAAAAGCGGGCTCGAAGAACTTATACTCTAGAAGCATTGTCATATCTTCATCTAATTCGTTTGTAATTTGCTTTAAAGAGTTTCCAAGTAATTCAAAAGAATGCTTAAAATCTATTTGTCCAGGATAGTCTGAACCATCAGGTATCCACATTGAGAGTACTTTTGAATTTGTTTGCCTCATTATTTCTATACATTCAAAAGTTTGCTCTATTGCTTTTCTTCGTATTTTGCTATCTGAGTTACTTAAAGAACCAAATAAATAACCCTCATCTTCAAAATAATTAGGGTTTACAGCACCTATCTTCGTTCCGTTTTCTTCTGCATAATCTTTTAATGCTGAGTAATCATCAACTTTATCCCATGGAATGTGTATTGCGACAGCAGAAACTGTATCTGTAATTTTATTTACAAAGGCTGCATCATCAATTTTTTCATATATATTCCTTGCTTCACCTGGAATATGAAATGCATGAAACCTTGTTCCAGACCTTCCAAATCCCCATGAAGGAACTTCTACTTTAAAATTACTTATTTTTTCTTTTATCTGTTTCAAATTCATGAATTATTCCTCCTATTGTATATTGTTATACTCACTTTAGAAATTATGAAACTCAGATTCTATAAATGTTTTGAATTTTAGTTTCTCCAAAAATACCTCCCCACTTCTAATTCTCACTAATTCTTAATTTTTTTAACTTTTTCGGTATTTGTACCGAAGGAGGGGGAGAGGGCTCCGCCCTAGACCCATTTTAAATTCAAAATTCCATTTTTAGAAAATTCTCATTTCTAAAGTCCCTATTTCTTATTAAAAAATTCTTTAAAGGCTTTTATTTTTTCTGTAGGAATTTCGTTTATGCCACCATACAATTTTGATATGAAGGATACTTCTGCAAGAAATTCTAAGGTTTCTAATTTCATGTAAGCTTCTTCCATATTTTTTCCAGCAACTGTAACCCCATGATTTTGAAGCACAAAAACTCGTGATCCGTTTTTCAAGCCTTCTTCAAAAGCATCTGCAAAGGCTTGAGTTCCGGGCATTTGATATTCAATATAAGTTATCGGATCTAAAACCAAAGCTGATTCTGGTAGAGCATATACTGGAAGCTTTTGGAAAGTTACTGCAAAAGAGGTTGCATATCTAGGATGAGCATGGATTATTGCTTTTACATCTGGATCCTTCTCATAAATCTTTATATGCATTCTTCTTTCAGAAGAAGGTTCTTTTTTACCTTCAATTTTGTTTCCATCTTTGTCAATAGTAATTATGTCGTCTTCAGTAAGAAAATGTTTGATGGTTGTAGTAGGAGTAATGTATATTTTATCATTGGTTCCTCTTATGCTCATATTCCCCCCTGTCCCATCCGTTAGTTTTCTATCCCATACTAACTTTGCAAACAACGCTACTTCCTTTTTTGATTGATTATCTGACATTGATATTCCTCCTAAGTGTGATTTTAAATTATAGAATTGAACAGTTTTTTTAAACATAATAAGTTGTTACTATTAATAGAGATATAAATGATTATGGTTATGAAGTTATTATAATATTTTGTAAAAGATGATCAGTATATGATAATATTCTGATATTACTTCATCATAGTATAACAAAGTAAGTCCTTAATTCAAAATAAAGATTATCAAAGATTTTTTGAGTTATTTTGAAATAGATGACTATAATTGAACATAAGTTGATTTTTTGCATATTTTTAACTTTATTTTAATTTGAATAATATAAAGGTAGTTTATAAAGAGAGAAAAAAGAATAAAAACACAATAAATTAAATTTAATTCATTTAGAAGACTAACCATATAAATAGAAAGTTGAAAGTTACTAACTATTGAGAAAAATGTATAATTAGTAGATATAACAAAATAGCAAATTATTCCCGAATATCAAAAAGGGGCTGGATTCAGCCCCTTTGAATTATGATTATCTATACTTAATTTAATTTTTTCTTATTCACTCATAATTGTTCCATAATTTTCTGTGTATTTAAGTATAATTGCTTGTATAGATTGTAATATTTATTGTAAGTTTGGTTGTTTGAATTGTTGGGTAAAGTATCTTCTTTAAATAGAGTCCATTTTTTAATGTCTTCTGGCTGTTTGAATATACCAGTTCCTAATCCAGCCAGAAATGCATCTCCTAAAGGTGCTTCAACATCTTGTTTTGTTCTTTTCATAACATACCCTGTAACGTCAGAAAAAATTTGAGTCCAAATGTCGCTCTTTGCTGTACCACCAACTAAATAACATTCTGGATCGAGTACTATTCCTGCATTTTGTGCTTCTTCGATATTATGTCTTAATGAATATGCAACGGCTTCCATGAAGGCTTTGTATAAATGATTTCTATTGTGATATAAACTTAATCCAATAATAGTTCCTTTTGCTTTGGAATCCCATATAGGTGATCTTTCTCCCATAAAATAAGGTAAAACAATTATTCCATCACTTCCAGCAGGAATGTCTTTTGAACCTAATTCTAGAAGTGTATAAGCAGAAACGCCTCTTTTATTTTCATATTCCTTTTCGTATTCGCCAAACTCTTCCCTAAACCATCTAATTATAGCTCCTGAAGTTGCTCCTCCGCCAAAGGTGTATATCTTTGTTAAATCGTCAACAACATAAGGATAACTAACTAATTCGGGTGTGAGATATTTCCCATCGTGAATATTTCCCCAGCATGTAGAAGTTCCAACCATTGCAACATGTTCGCCTTCATAAACAGCGCCGGCACTTAATTGGGCAACTGGAGCATCAATTCCCCCAGCTATTATAGGTGTTCCCTCTAAAAGCCCTGTTTCTTGGGCATATTTTCCAGACATTGTTCCTACAATATCAGAAGATTTTACTATTTTTTCAGGAAGTTTATCTAGGTCTATACCCAAAATTTCACACATCTCTTGGGACCAGTACTTTTTATGAATATCAAAAACACCTCCGATATTACCGGCAGAGGAGTAATCAATGATATTCTCACCTGTAAGTTTATATATGACAAAATCTTTTGGAGTCATAAATTTATATGTTTTATTCCACACTTCTGGTTCGTTATTCTTTATCCACATCATTTTAGTAAAACCGAAATAACTGTCTACATAGTTTCCGGTTATACGAAATATTTTATCTTTAGGAATATTTTGCTTTACAAACTTAGTTTCTTTAGTGGCTCGTCTATCCATCCAAATTAAACATGGTCTCAACGGGTTGAAATCTTTATCAACAGGTATGCCAGATCCACCATATAGCCCGCTTATCGCGACTCCTGTTATATTTTTGGGTTGAATCTGAGATTTTTCTATGACCCTTTTAAGTGTATCTATTACAGCATTAAACCATACATCAGGCCATTGTTCTGCCCAATTAGGTTGTGGAGTCAATACTGCATACTCTTTGGATGATTCTGAAATAACTTTTCCTTCTTCATCAGTAATCACTGATTTAGTGCTTTGAGTTCCTATATCTATCCCAATTAAGTACATATTTACCTCTCCTATGTATTAGATTTCGATTATTGCATAGGCAATTTTTTGCCTTTCATACGTATATGCAATCATTATTTTTGTTTCATCAATTATCTGAATCCATGGATAAGAGTATTCTTTATCTTGACTTTCTTCTAAAATTATTTCTTCGTTCCAGGTGTTTCCTCCGTCGCTTGACACAAAAATAGAAAGCTTTTCTCTTTTTCCCCAAAAACCTTCTTCAATATCAGATAATTTTCTAGGATCATGAGTGAGGTTTTCTTTATTGAGTCCTAATGGATTACAACAGCAAATTAGTAAATCTCTTGTTTTTTCTAAAGCAAGTCTTGAATTGGGATTTGGTATGTTAATAGAAATAGGTGTACTCCATTTTTTATTTTCAAAATTGTATAGGGTTTTATAGATAAAACCATCGCGAGTTCTTAGTAAAGAGAAGATCTGGCCATTCATTTCAACCATGTCTTGTTGAATATTACCTTTTTCAGTTTTTATTTCTCCAATTTTTTCCCATTTGTTTGAAGAGATATTATTGGTGATGTATGGAGTACTTATCCATAGTTTTTCATTATACATTGGAAAGATAAACCTGTTATCACTCAATTTAAGAATTTTAGTTCCAAACAAAAGATTTTCTCCTTGAAGAGAAAAAGGCTTTGGTTTTTTCCAAGAATACCCTTGATCATATGAGTCAGTATACCATAAAGATGATTCTGTCCAATCTTTACCCTCCATTGCACAATAATATACCCTAAACGTTTTTTCAAATAAAACTGGTGCTGTATTGCCTAGAGATCGTGAAGGATCATGAATGAACAACTTAGGGGTATCCCATTTGTCCGCATTAATATCATATCTTGATGATAAAATATCTACATCTTTTTCTCCTTCCCAAGAACCAGCAAACCAGAAAGCAATTATTTCGTTGTCATTAATTTTACACAAACTCACAGAATGTGAACTAGGTTTAGATGGAATTTTATCAAAAACAAAGGATTTATTAATAATTTTCATTTTTCACCTCAAATTTTCCATTTTCCTTGAACAAAAACATTTTTACGGACTTTTTAATCTAAAATTTGAAATGCTATACCTTTAACTTTACAAAAATGTACTAATTCTTCAATATAATCTCCATAGACTCCGTGTATATGGT
>NZ_DAOPSE010000063.1:0-4811 GCF_035349255.1 Defluviitoga sp.
TTATACACCTCTCTTGTTACAATTAATAATGAATTTTAAATAAACTTAAAGTAAATTTTATTAGATTTTAGCAAAATATAACAATTCTGCTTCTATGAAATCGTCTATTTCTCCATCTAAAACTGCCTCTGCATTTGATGTTTCATGGTTTGTTCTATGATCCTTAACAAGTGTGTATGGATAAAGTACATAAGATCTAATTTGGTTCCCCCAAGAAATATCTTTTACTTCACCCATAAGTTTCATTTTTTCTTCTAACTTTTTTTGTTGTTCTAAATCATACAATTTAGCTTTAAGAATTTTAAGAGCATTTGCCTTGTTTTGATGTTGTGATCTTTCACTTTGGACAGCAACAACTATACCTGTTGGTATATGAGTAATTCGTACTGCAGAATCGGTTTTGTTAACGTGCTGTCCTCCAGCGCCACCTGACCTATAGGTATCTATTCTTAAATCATCAGGCTTTAATTCTATTTCAATATCATCGTCTATTTCTGGTACAACAGATACAGATGCAAATGATGTATGTCTTCTTCCATTAGCATCAAACGGTGAAATTCTAACTAATCTATGAACCCCTTTTTCATATTTTAATTTACCGTATACATATAAACCATCTATTTTAATAGTGGCACTTTTTATTCCTGCTTCTTCACCATCTTGATAATCTAGCATCTCAATCTCATAACCATTTTTTTCAGCCCATCTTATATACATTCTTAAAAGCATAGATGCCCAATCTTGAGATTCAGTTCCTCCAGCACCTGGATGAATAGTTAAAAAGGCATTGGCATGGTCATATTTTCCTGAAAGTAGCATTTTTAATTGGAATTCATCAACTTTCTTTTCAATAACTTGTAAAATTTCATCAACTTGTTCCATCATTGTAGAGTCTTCCTCAGATAGCTCTATAGCTACATCTAAATCTTCAAATATAGATTCAAGTTTTTTAAAATCTTCTATTTCATCTTTTAGATTTTGGGCTTTTTTCGAAACTTTTTGAGCTTTCTCTAAATCATTCCAAAATTCTGGTTGTGCCATTATGTTATCTAATTCTTTAACTTCCTGTTGCTTTTTTTCTAAATTAAATACTTTTTTCAAGTCTTCAAATTTCTCTTTCAGCTCATCTATCTTTACTTTTACTTCATATTCTATCATTTAATCACCTCATAAACTCATTTACCTATAAAGAACCGCAAAACAAATGTATGTGAAACCCTTTTGAATTTAAACTTTATTTCTTAACTTTGTATCTTTTTCTTATTTTATTTCCTGAAAAATTACTTTCTTTCTCTTTAGATTTACCATCCTTGCCATCAATAGCAGACATATCATTGTGTATAAAACTAAGGTTTGAATAAGCCTTCATGGCTTCTTTTTCTTCTTTTTCGGGGATAACCCTTACAATTCTCATTAAATAATTAATTATATCATCATAAATACTATCAACCATTTTATCAAATAGTATATAAGATTCTCTCTTGAATTCCATAACAGGGTCTTTTTGACCATAAGACCTTAAATTCACTGATTCTTTAAGCGCCTCTATTGAATCAAGATGGTGTCTCCATTTATCATCTATTATTCTCAACATAACAAATTTTGCAACTTTATTGAAATCTTCTCCAAATTCCTCTTTTTTCTCAGAATATCTTCTCCAGAAAAGATTGAAAACTTCTTCTTTTATCTCTTCTGTATTATCTCCCTTCAAATCAGCTATAATTAAATATTGTTTTAACTTTTGAGATAATACCGCTTTATCAATTTTTTCTTCACTTTCGTTCCAGCATGCATCTACTAATCTATCTACAACATCTGCAATTATTTCTTTCATATGTTCATCATAGTTACCTTGCTCTAATATCCAGTCTCTATGATTGTATATAACAGTTCTTTGTTTATCCATCACTGAATCGAACTCATATAATCTTTTTCTTATAGAAAAATGTATACCTTCAACTTTTTTCTGTGAGTCCTGTATAATATGGGTCAACATTTTGTGTTCTATAGGTTGACCATCTTCAATTTTTAGTGTATTCATCATATTTTTCATCCTGTCTCCACCAAATAATCTTAACAAATCATCTTCAAAAGACAGAATGAATCTAGATTCTCCAGGGTCTCCTTGCCTTCCTGCCCTTCCAATTAACTGATTGTCTATTCTTCTGCTTTCGTGTCTTTCAGTTCCAAGTACAAAAAGCCCGCCTAGTTCTGTGACTCCTTCTCCTAATTTTATATCAGTTCCTCTTCCTGCCATATTTGTAGCAATAGTAACTGCATGCTTTTGACCTGCCTTAGCAATTATTTCTGCTTCTCTTTCATGGTATTTAGCGTTTAATACCTCGTGAGGTATCCCTCTTTTTTTCAGCATTTCACTTAAAAGTTCACTGTTTTCAATAGAGGTTGTTCCAACTAGTACAGGTTGTCCCTTTTCGTATCTCTTAACTATCTCATCTACAATCGCCTTATATTTTTCTTCTTTTGTTTTATAAATTAAATCATTTTTATCTTCACGAATAACGGGTTCGTTGGTGGGAATAACTACAACCTCTGTGTTATAAATTGACTTAAACTCGTCTTCCTCAGTTTTAGCAGTTCCTGTCATTCCTGCCAATTTTTCATACATCCTGAAATAATTTTGGAAGGTTATTGTAGCAAAAGTCATGCTTTCTTCTTTTATTTTTACTCCTTCTTTTGCCTCAATAGCTTGGTGCAACCCTTCTGAATACCTTCTTCCCGGAAGTAATCTACCGGTAAATTCATCAACGATGATAATTTCGCCGTCTTGAATAATGTAATCTCTATCTTTTTTGAAGAAATTTAACGCTTTTAATGCGTTAAGTAAATGAAATAGATATTGAATGTTGTTGGGATCATACAAGTTATCAATTGACAACATCCTTTCAGCCTTTGAAATACCTTCTTCTGTTAAAGCAATTGTTTTTTGCTTTTCATCTATTGTATAATCTTTATCGGGTATAAACTTCCTAGCTTGACTTGCAAATCTTCTGTACAAATCAGAAGGTGTATCTGCAGGTCCAGATATTATTAAAGGGGTTCTTGCTTCGTCAATTAATATTGAATCTGCTTCGTCGACAATTGCATAAAAATGACCTCTTTGTACCTTATCTGATTTATCATATACAAGGTTGTCTCTTAGATAATCAAATCCAAATTCATTAGCAGTTCCATAGGTTACATTAGCCTGATATGCTTTTTTTCTATCCTCTGGTTTCATATTTGCTTGAATGAAACCTACTGTCAATCCTAAAAATTCGTACACCGGACCCATCCACTTAGCATCTCTTTTTGCTAAATAATCGTTGTGTGTAGCAAGGTGTACATTTTTTCCTGTTAATGCATTCAAATAAATGGGTAGTGTCGCAACAAGTGTTTTACCTTCTCCTGTTTTCATTTCTGTTATTTTTCCTTCATGTAACGCAATTCCACCCATAATTTGTACGTCAAAGTGTCTCATATTTAATATTCTTCTTGAAGCCTCCCTAACAACTGCAAAAGCCTCTGGAAGAATATCATCTAAACTCTCACCGTTATTTATTCTCTTTTTGAACTCTTCAGTTTTTCCCGCTAGTTCATTGTCACTTAAAGACATCATTTCTTTTTCAAACTCATTCACAGTGTTGGTAATCTTTTCATACTTTTTAAGTAAACTTTTATTTTTGTCAAGAAATCCGAATAACATCAATGTATCACCTCGTCTTCACTCCATTTTGAATATATCTATCTAGTCTTTATTTTAATTATATAATTGTTGTTTTTTTCAAATTCCTGTCTCACAATAAAACTGTCCAAAGAGGCATAAAAATTGTTCGATAAATATTGTGATAAATTTAAAACAAAAAAATTACATAACTTTTCTTTTTCATCCACTATTTTATAATAAGAAGTATTTTTTAAAAGTGGTAATTGTGAAAAATATTTGTTAACTTTTTTAGGTTCAACGTTTGAAAAAATAAATTCATCGTCTGATATATATAAATAAACTAAGTTTCCATTGGTTTCACTACTAAAAAGATAAAATAGATAATGTCCTATCTCACCTTTTTGTAGATTTCTATCAAGGGCAAATTTGACTATTTTTTCTTTATCTAAAGGTGTTTGAAAGAATAAAAACAACTCTTCATTAGTTATCCCTCGTGAAGTAACTACTACAAACTCTTCTTTTTCGATTATTTCGTTGATAAAGTGCAATGATTCTTCAGTTTCTTTGTCTAATGGTAGCATAAATTTATTAAAATATGAAACAAATGAACTTTTGTCTATCAATTCCATCTCTATTGCTTCACCAAAAATAACTTTATTCTCTAATTGAGATAGATTAAAGAATTTTTTGCTATTTCCATAATTATTAGACTCAAATGTAATTACTAAAGTTCTATCCTCAACTGAAACATAAAAATCCCAATCTTCATTTTTATTATAAATATTTTTCGTACTTCCGGTTAACAGGTATTTTTCATCGATATCAACAATATCAGGTTCCATGTTTAAAAAAATCCCACTGTCGTTTTTTATTACCCTATAACTTTTATCTTCTAACTTATATAAAACATCTGTCAGTTTAGTGGCTCCAAAAACTTTTGTGAATATTTGATCAAAAACTTCATATTCTGTAGAATATATAGCTATTTTTTCTGCATCAATAGTAAGCTTATATAACAAATTAAAATAATTTGGATTAAGTATATCATTTATACTGTAATCTTTTTTAGGATAAAAAACAATAGATGAGTTAAGAAATCTTTGGATACTATCTTCTTCAACATCTAAAATTAATTTATAGAATTCTT
>NZ_DAOPSE010000064.1:0-4671 GCF_035349255.1 Defluviitoga sp.
GAAATATTAGTTGTATCTTTGCAAAGTTATTGAGTTTAATAAAATTCAAGTCGTTTAGTATTATAATTTTTCATTTCTATTAATTAATAGTGCTATCCTTCTTCAATTTTTCACACTCGCAATTATAAATCTTATATACTTTATTATGAAGAATATTTTTATTGGAAACCTGACTACAAAAGTAGGAAATGATGACTTAAAAGAAATTTTTGAAGAATACGGCAACGTGTCTTCAGCAAAAGTAATTATGGATCATTATACAGGAAAATCAAGAGGCTTTGGCTTTGTTGAAATGTTAAACGACGAAGAAGCAGAAAATGCTATTCGCGGATTAAATGGTGCTGAATTAGATGGAAAAAAAATCACAGTGAATATTGCTAAACCAAAAACAGAAAGAGATGATTTTAATCGAAAAAGATATTAAAATCTAATTTATTAATATGAAACAAAAATATGCGTAAATTACCGAATCTAGTAATTGGAAATTTGGTTGCAACGATACCGATTATTCAGGGAGGAATGGGTGTCGGTATATCGTTAAGCAATTTAGCTTATGCTGTTTCAAATCAGGGTGGAATAGGTGTCATAGCTACGGCTTGCATTGGTGAGAATGAACCTGATTTTTATAATAATTATGTTGAAGCAAATAATAGGGCTTTATCAAAAGAATTAAAGAAAGCCAGAAGTATGACTTCAGGAATATTGGGTGTAAATATCATGGTCGTTCTTTCAAATTATGCCGAACTGGTAAAAACATCTATTAAAGAAAAAATTGATATTATCTTTTCTGGCGCCGGATTACCATTAAACCTTCCCAAATATTTAATTAACGCCGACCATAAGCCTAAGCTTGTTCCCATTGTATCATCGGGAAAAGCGGCTTCTATAATTATTAGAAAATGGTTAACTAATTATAACTACATTCCCGATGCCATTGTTGTCGAAGGACCAATGGCTGGTGGTCACTTGGGTTTTAAAAAAGAACAGCTTTTCCTAGATGATTTTGCTTTAGAGAATATAATTCCTGATGTTTTATCATCAATAAAACCTTTTGAAGAAGAGTCAGGAAGAAAAATACCGGTTATAGCTGCAGGGGGAATTTACACAGGCGAAGATATTTATCGTTTTATAAATATGGGAGCTTCAGGTGTTCAAATGGGAACGCGATTCGTTACAACGGTTGAATGTGATGCTTCAGATGAATTTAAACAGATTTATCTTGATTCCAAAGAAAATAATATCGAAATTATTAACAGTCCCGTGGGTATGCCGGGCCGTGCAATTGAAAATAAATTTTTAATAGATGTTAAAAACGGACTTAAAAAACCTTTTAAATGTCCCTATCATTGTATAATAACTTGTGATTATAAAACTGCTCCTTACTGTATTGCAAATGCCTTAATTAATGCCAAAAACGGAAGATTTAATCATGGTTTTGCTTTTGCAGGTGCAAATGTTTATAAAACTGATAAAATTATTACAGTAAAAGAACTGATAGATTTATTAGTTAGCGAATACGAATCGGCTGCAAATTAAACTAAATTTTCTCTATTATTCCACAAAGTTATTATTCAGCATAGTACTGTTTTCTTTCTTTTTATCGGACAACAATGATTTTTTTTATTAAAAAACTTTCTTTATTGCATCTTTGAATTCCATATTATCTGGATTTAATACCAAGTTACGTCCTATTATAAAAAAGTATTAAATTTGTAAAAAAATTGTTTATAAGAATGTTTTATATTTATTGTATAAATATAATATTAGTCAACAGTGTGAGGACATACTGTAAACCATAAACATAATTTTAATACGATTACAATTCAACTTTTATTTGAACAATAAAGGGATTAATAATAAAATCATGAAAAGCATGAAAAATATTACCGTAGAAAGACTTGAAAAAATAGAAAAATTAGCAATTAGTTTGGGTGAAATTCATAACAAATTTGGTCTTTTTTCAAAAACTGTTTTTGACCAAGTTAAAAAAGAAAATAATATAATAGAATACTTGGATGATTTTCCTTATTTACGAATCTTTTATAATAAATATATTGAACAATTTGATGAGAACAACCTTAATAAAATTGATAGAGCTGAGGCAATTAATATAGACCTCCCTTTTATCGGAGAAAAAGCAATTTACAACGAGCAGATTGATTTTATGTTCTATTTTGAGGGCAGTCGCCAAGAAAAAGACAAAATAAGCATCACTGTTTTATCACATTTATGGCTAACAGAAGATGATACAATTATTAATAAATTTTTGGGTGAAACTAAATGGTGGACTAAAGCAAATTTTTTAAACATTAAAAATCGCCTTCGTATAGATAGTGAAATTATAAAAAGAAGCTATATCTCAGACTCCGTTAGATTCGAAAATGATAAAAAAAAACAGGAACCTTATATGCGAAGAAATTAAATTATTTAAACCTAAATTAGTTGTTTGTGTTGGGACTAAAGCAAGAAATTTAGTTGGTATTAGGTATTATGATTTCCCAGTTCAATTTCATTATGTAAGATTCCCTAAATATCATAATGACAACGATATTTATAAGGAACTAAATGAAATTTTGGAGAAACTCTCAAGAGAATGATTTCTTTTCACTTGAAAACAATGGCCAATTGGTAATAGCATCTATATTTAATGTGGAGGTTCAGAACAACTCTGACCTGAATTACTAAAATTACCATTTGTGAGTAACTGAAAATTCACAGCATTGAAAACCCGGACGCAACATAGCTGTAGACCGTTAGCTGCAAAACAAATTTTATAACCCACACTATTCGTTATAAAGCCATTTTTAATTATTAAAAAATTATATTATTTTTACAAAAAAAATTATGAAGAAGTTTTTATTTGCAATATTAATTTTATTAACAATTTCAATTAATGATTATGCTCAGAATATAGACACTACTGATACTGAACCTATATTCTCAATAGTAGAAGAGCCGGCACAATTTCCTGGCGGAGATGATGCTTTATCAAAATTTATACATGAAAATATAAAATATCCCAGAGAAGCTATTAAAAATAAAATATCAGGTACTGTTTATGTACAATTTGTTGTTGAAAAAGATGGAAGTATTAGTGATGTTAAAGTTGTTAGAGGAATAGGTGGTGGATGTGATGAAGAGGCTGTAAGAGTAATAACAAAAATGCCTAATTGGATACCTGCAAAACAAAAAGGCATACCAGTGAGATTTTTTTATGTAATACCTATTACATTTGTACTACCATAGTTATTTAGATAAATACATAAAACAATTAATAAAAAATTGATTTAAATATTTTAGCTTTTTGTAGTTAATTGTATATATTTGCATCGGACTAATAAGAAAAAACAATTTTTTGAGATGCCCATAAGTTATTTTAAATAATCTTGTGAATCTTGACATAATATACTTTTTAATTGATAAACATTCGAAAAATGAGACATAAACAAAAAGTACAAACTAATAAAACACAAAAATGAAAATAAAAATCTTTAATTGTTCAATAAATTTATTTTAAATTTTTAATTATGAAAAATTTACATTTATTAATACTCATTTTTGTTGCAATTTGCTATAACAATTTTGCTGTTGCTCAGTATCAGTCTGTTTTTGGCAGTTCGCAAACTTTTTGGAATGTTAAGACAGACCAGTTGTTTGGTCCTGTTAATGATAGTATTGTGTACATTTCTGATACTACTATTTCATCAATCATATATAAAAAAGTAAAATACTATAGAGAAACTTCTGAATTAGAGACATATCTAATAAAAGAAGACACCTTGTTAGGAAAGTTATCATATCGTAAAATAGATGATACAACCCATTATCAGGTCTATGATTTATCACTCTCATTAGGTAATTCTTTTAATGGATATATTGTTGATAGCATTTATTTTTCGAATGGTAAAAAACATCTACGATTAAACTATACTCCTGCATGGACAAGTGGAGAAAAATTTGTCATGATTGAAGGTGTTGGTACTAATATTGGGTTGATGTATCATAATGGAATGGCTGGCGTACTCGGACCTTATTTATTGTGCCATTATAAAGACAATATTCCAAACTTCATCAATAGCCATCCTCTTTATAATGGTTTATGTCATGTTGTTGGCATAGACGAAGTAATCATTAAACCCCAAATAAATATTTATCCTAATCCATCAAAAAGTGAATTAACTGTAGAATTTGTAAATAGTTTTTCAAACAATCTAACTATAGAAATTTATGACAGCAATGGTAAGTTAGAGTTAATGAAAGAACTAAATCAATTAAACAAAATAACTATAAATACACACGATTTACCTGCTGGAGTTTATTTTATTGCTTTAAAAGAAAACTATAAAACAATAGTCACGCAAAAATGGATAAAGACAGAATAATTACACACATTAATTATTCACGCAAGCATTTAAAAGATATTTTTATTTGAAAATGTTTTTTAATTAATTGTCCTATTATAACAGATCTTCATTAGAATTAATAAACTTTTAAAAGCTTAATAGTCTGATAGTTATTGAGGAAATCCAGTTTTTTAATTATTCGTACTTATTGCCTACATATTTTTCAGGAAGATCAGTTAAACAAATAATTAGTCTTTTTTATTGTCATGAGGAGGCTTTACTATATTTTCTCTCATTTCAGTGTCTGCTTTTATATTTTGGATACGAT
>NZ_DAOPSE010000065.1:0-4575 GCF_035349255.1 Defluviitoga sp.
GTCCCAACTGCATACTAATTAGTGCTCCCAATAATCCCCCAATTATTCCTATAGGTAACCCAAAATTTGGGCCTATTCCAGATCTTATAGTAGGTACCATCGCTAACACCAATACACCATTCATACCTATCCTTCTAAGAGAATCTCCAATCAGAGGAGGTACAGCAACGCCCGTAATGAATGCTAGTACAAACAACCCTACTAAAAACAATACTATTATTAACGTTGGAATATCTATTTTTTTAAGAAGTGCAGTCCTATCGTTCACCCATTATCACCTCCTGGAATTTTCCAGCCATTGCCATACCAAACTCTGCGTCTGAATCAGTTGGTTTTAGAATAGCTGAAGGCTTTCCCTCTGAGACTATTGCTATACGATCACATATACTTCTCAATTCTGCAAGTTCGCTTGAGGTCATGACAATTGTTATTCCTTTTTCCCTATTCATCTTAACAAGGTAATCTAAGACTAACTTTTTTGCACCAACGTCTATTCCACGTGTTGGCTCCGAAACAAAAAGAATTTTAGGCTTCAAAGTAAATGCTCTCGCCAGACAAACTTTTTGTTGATTGCCTCCACTTAATCTTCTAACTGGTTGTGAAGGACTTTTACAGCGTATATCAAGTTCTTTAATCATCTTTATTGCATGCTGCCTTATAGCCTTCTTATCATATATCTTCAAAAATAGAAGCCATTTCATAAACTCTCCATAGGCTTGAATGGCAGTTGCAGTTATATTAATTTCTACCGATTCATCTAGTAACAATCCAACACCTCGTCGGTCTTCAGAAAGATATACGATGCCTTTATTTAGTGCAAAACCTGGATTATTTAATTGAAACGGCTCATCCTCAAAGTAAACTGAACCATTTGATGGAAATAAACCAGCAATACCATTAGCGATTCCAAGTTTGCCTTGCCCAGCTAAACCCCCTATACCCAATATTTCTCCTCTTATGATATCTATATCAAATCCTTTAACCATTTCTCCTGGCATTAAAACATGCAGATCATTTATTGACATGATAACGTCTGTCTCATCAAGATTTTTCCCCCTTTTTGGTAGCTCTAATATTTCTACTTTTCTGCCTACCATTTTTTCAGCAATCGATATAGCGTTAAAAGATGAAATTGGACCATGATCAACCACAAATCCATCTCGCAAAATTGTTACTCGGTCTGAAACTTCCAACACCTCTGAAAGTCTATGAGATATAAATAAAATTGCTATTCCTTCTTTTGATAAGAAACGAACCACTTCTAAAAAACCTTTCACTTCAGATTCTGATAGGACTGCCGTCGGCTCATCTAAAACCAAAATTTTGAGATTTTTTTTATCTATTTCTCTTGCTATTTCCACAAACTGTTTGTAAGCTACCGGTAGTCCAGCCACAGGAATCCATTCATCAAGAGTAGTCATTCCAACCGTATCCAAAGCTTTTCTAGCATCTTTTCTCATTCTTGGAATATCTAAAGTTTCAAGTGACTTTCCAAATATCCTGCTTAAAAAATTTTTTTTAGTGATCTCTCTGTTTAGTTTTATATTTTCTGTTATTGTGAATCCTGGCAAAAGCATGAATTCCTGGTGTACCATGCCTATGCCTAGTTCCATAGCCTTCCTGGGAGAGTCTATAATCACTGGTTTCCCTTCAAAAATAATTTCTCCTTCAAAGCCTCCGGTATTTTGAATAACAGGCATTCCAAAAAGAATGTTCATCAAAGTAGATTTACCTGAACCATTTTCCCCAACTAGACTATGAATTTCTCCAGGAAACAAATCTAGATTAACGTTTGTTAGGACCTGGTTGCCATAGTAAGATTTACATATGTTTCTCATTTCAAGGATCTTTTCCATACTGATTCCTCCTACCAAAAGGATGTCGGCAAACAGCCGACATCCTTCTATAAATCATTCTAGTAGTCAATTAAAACTCAGTAACCCCAAATATAACTGAATCTGCAATAACTAAATAAAAGTTTCCCTTATCTGAAAATCTATTAAATGTTATTCCAACACCCTTAACTTTCTGGGAAGCAACTTCGTCGAATACCGCCTTTATTGCATCCATATCAGCAGATTTAATTTCTCCATTTACTAGTTTTATTGCTACTTCAACACCTGCTTCTACAAAAAGCATATTCGTAGGTACAGGCCATGTAGCAAATCTACCAGCTCCGCCTCCTTCAACTATTTTTTCATTAATTGCCTTTAATATATAGTTGAAATCTCCCTTTTTATCTTCGGGAATGGCTATACCCAGAGCACCGGGGTAACCATGAGTTGGTGATGGACAACATTGTTCTGGAAATATACCTCCATGCTTTAGAATAGCAGTAATCAATGGTTCTTGCATAGCACAATTCGTTGAAAAGAAAGCTGTATCTTTTCCATATTTTGCAAGCTGCCTCGGAACATCTTCTAAGATAAATTGTTGAGAACCAGTTATTCCCTGTTCTCCCATTGGATCAGGTGCAGAAACTGAAACAAATTGTATTCCAAGTTCTTTACATCTCTGTTCCATTAAGTCTTTCCTTCTCGCAATTAATTCCATACTTAAATGCCTGGGGAATGAATAATGTATAAACGTCTTAGCTCCCATTTTATGGGCTAGATCTATGATTGTTATACCTCTTCTTTCATCATCAGTATTAAACGAGACATCTGCAACTCTTTCTACAATTGGAGGATCTTCATGGGGAGTACCCGCTACAAAAACTATGTCAGGTCTAAATTCTTTGACTTTTCTAATTGCTGCAACTGTTCCAGGAACAGCTTGACAAATAACTATTGCTTTAACTGAAGGGTCATAAGCCAGTTCAACTATCCTAGCAATAGTGGTTTCTTGTTCTTGCATAAAGTTATCGGGGTAAATAACATGAATAATGTCAGAACCATATTTTTTTATTACATTTTCTGCTCCTCTGTACTCATCCTCTCCCTGCGACACAGTACCTGTTACAACTCCAATTTTAAAGCCCAAAGACGCATAAGCCAGTGAAACAAACAAGGTTATTAACATTAAAAATACCAAACCTTTTTTCATACCAGTAAACACCTCCCTTGTAATGATTAGTCCATATTAAAAACAATCTGTTAATAATATGCCCCAAAAATTTATTAATATAGAATTAAAAAATGAAAAAAATTGCAACTTATTTTAGTATAAATAAATTGTTTGTATTACTTATTTTTGATCAATTTATAGTATTATAGCATATATCTAAAATAATATTTACATTTAAGCTTGTATTTCTTTTTTTGTTTACTAAAAACTTACTAATTTACTAAGCAAATATTACCATTTTTAACTTATATGTTCATTAAAAATAACTTACAATTGCGTAATTTATTATATGCTAAAGTTAATAAAATGATAAAACAAGGTAACTCAAAGTAAGTTCTATGAAACTTTTTTAATAAAGATACTATTATTTCTCTCTTTTCTATGGTATAATTAAAAGCAATATTTTACTATGATTTTAGTGCGGATAAAGTAACCAAATGTGAGGCTCTAAATAAAAATCCTAGAGGAGGAGTATTAGTGAACATAATCCTAAAACACAACATAGAAGGTATTAATGATTTTATTAAAGTATTTCAATCAAATACTATACTTAAGAAAGCAGATATTAAATGGCTTTTTGATACAAAATCCTATGAAAAATTATTAAACTTATTTGGACAAAACATTGGCCTTACGAAAAAAGAAGAATGGATTGATCTTTTCTATGAAGCATATATTCTAAATTTAAATTCAGAAGGTTGTGTTGAGAAAGATACTTTGAGAAAAAATATAATCGAACCAGTAATCTGGGCTATTAGCAATGTAGACAAACTACTAAATTATACAGAAGAAATAATGCATTTCATTGACAAAAAAACATATATCAACAGGGCTCTTAGATATTTGCCAAAAATTGAAGGTAATATTGAATTAAATTTTTATTACTATATATTCATGTACAACGCTTGTGTGGAAGAAAATATAGTTCTTTTAGACTTACCATTTGCAAAAAAAATAAATGAAGTTCAACTTACTGCTTTACTTGCTCATGAAATGCATCATTATTTAAAAGACTATCTAAACCTTTCAGAATACTCTAAAAACGCCTTCAATGATGTGACACTTACTTTATGGGCATTAGAGAATGAAGGAATAGCTGATATGTGTAGCTTCGAAAGTTTATGGGCTATTTATGAAGAGTTCGGTTGGACTGACAAAGGTTTGATTACAGAGATACTAGAAAATACAGCAAAATATATAAGTGATTTCAATGATAAAATGCAAAGAAAAATAATAAATGAAGATGATTCTATAAATCTCTATGAATTTATTATGCAAAATCAAATTATTCATCCTTTAGGATACAAAATGGCTAAAACAATTGAAAGAGATTTTGGCATCGAAGAGTTAAAAAGATGCGTTGGGAAACCCTTGGAATTCATTTTAAAATTTAATCAAGCTTACGAATTAGAAAATGGAATATATGCCTTTGATGAAAATCTCATAGAAAGATTGATTTCTATTTACAATTCTTAAAAAATTAGTGATTATTGATTGTTTGAATATACT
>NZ_DAOPSE010000066.1:0-4530 GCF_035349255.1 Defluviitoga sp.
CTTACTTTTTATGATATTGATCATGCTCAATATAGAATTGAAGATCCTATGTCGTTACCACCAATAATGGAAGAATTTTATTCTGATGTAATTGGACATCCAAGATTATCTGATAAGGAAATTATAGAAAAATATTTTTACATACATGAAAGTGTTGGGTATCTTGGTAATGTTGATTTAGAAACTT
Organism: Defluviitoga sp.; assembly: GCF_035349255.1. Lineage (NCBI taxonomy): Bacteria > Thermotogati > Thermotogota > Thermotogae > Petrotogales > Petrotogaceae > Defluviitoga > Defluviitoga sp. Next base: position 188 of record NZ_DAOPSE010000066.1, read on the forward strand.
CTCTTTTGTTTTCATTTATGTATGAAAGATCAGGAAAGGATGTTATAGTTTGGAGAGATCCAGAAAAATCATCTGCTTATTCAGCAACTAATTATCTTTTATATAATATAAGATATTATGTTTGTGACTATTTTATTGATTATCAACACAACACATATGTTGAAGATCATATTGATAAACCTATCCAATTAAAATTTCTTGAAATAAACGGAAAATATTATACTCATATGATATATAAAGAGGATGGTAAAATACAAGTATATCCAGATAATATATCAATACTCATAGAAGTTCATTGAAAAAACAAAAAGTCCCTTGCACTGTTAAGGAAGAAAAACTATGTTATAAGACCTTTCCTATTATATTTTTTGGTATAATTTTTTATACTATCATAAGGGAGAGAAAAAATATGGATAGAAATTCTAAATACGATCCTTTTGAAGACTATAATTGTGACCTATCAATAGATTATGACGATGATTGGGAAGAAAAAACATTAATAGCGCTACAATACAAAGAACAAGAATTAGAAGAATTAGAAAAAGCTCAATATTGGTTCGAAGATCTAGACGATTCAGAATTAATAAAATATGATCTTGATACTGAAGATCACGGTAATTATAATTCTGATTATGAAGATATTGATGATATTGAATTCATAGATTTCAACAATTACCATGATTCTTAAAAACAAAGGGGGAGAGTATGAGTGAAGGAAAAAGGTCTTGCTTTATTAAAGGAGATGTTAGGACAAACAGCAGAATTTCACAATGATCAATGGGAAAGTATAGAATCAGTTTTAAATCGTAAAAAAACTTTAGTTGTTCAAAGAACTGGTTGGGGTAAGAGTATAGTATATTTCATTGCAACTAAATTGCTTCGAGAACAAGGGGCAGGTCCTACAATTCTTATCAGTCCATTACTCTCCCTTATGAAAAATCAGATAGAAAATGCAACTAAGATAGGAATTAGTGCGGAAACAATAAACAGTGATAACAATAAAGATTGGGAAAGGGTTCAACAACGTCTTTTTGAGGGTAAGTGTGATATATTGCTGCTTTCACCTGAGAGATTAGGAAATCAAGATTTTATGACATTAATTCTGCCAAAGATAAAGGGTGGAATAGGAATGTTCGTAATAGACGAAGCTCACTGTATATCTGATTGGGGACATGATTTTCGCCCTGATTATAGAAGAATTGTAAGAATTATAAAATATCTTCCTCCTAATGTTCCTGTACTTGCAACAACAGCCACTGCAAATCAAAGGGTTGTAGAAGACATACAAGAACAGTTGGGCAGTGATTTAACAGTAATAAGAGGCCCTCTAATGAGGGAATCGCTAAGGTTGCAAACCATAAAACTTAAGGATCAAGCAGAAAGACTAGCTTGGTTATATGAAAATATCACAAAAATTGAGGGATCAGGAATAATTTATTGTTTAACGATTTCAGATTGTAATAAGGTAGCAAAGTGGCTTCGCAAAAAAGGTATTAGTGTATTAGAGTATCACACAAGGCTTTCTGAAAACAAAGAGGAAAACAGAGATCTTCAAGAAAAAAGAGAGCAACTGTTAATGCAAAATAAAGTGAAGGCCCTTGCATCAACGATAAAATTGGGAATGGGTTACGATAAACCTGATTTAGCGTTTGTTATTCATTTTCAACGTCCGGGTTCATTAGTAGAGTATTATCAGCAAATTGGCAGAGCAGGAAGAAAATTAGATAACGCATATGCTATTTTACTAAACGGCGGCGAAGATGATGATATTCAGGAGTTCTTCATTAGAGAAGCGTTTCCTACTCAAGAAGAGATGCAGAAGGTTGTTGATTTAATTGAGAATTCTGAAAATGGACTTAGGGAGAGTGAAATGCTAAAAGAATTGAATATATCACAAGGACGATTGAGAAATTGTCTCAAGCTGCTGACTATTGATACGGTCATTTCCAAAGAAAACTCAATATACTCAAGAACCATAAATCCATGGAATCCTGATTTAATAAAGAGCAAACGCGTAACAGAGCAAAGGTATGCCGAACTTGAGAAAATGAAAGAATTTGTTGACCTTAAGACTTGTTATATGAAGTTTATTTCTCAACAATTGGATGACCCTTATGCTAAAGCTTGTGGAAAGTGTAGTAATTGTGAAGGTAAGAAGTTTTTCAGTGAAAAAGTTAGTAAAGATAGCGTTTTAGAGGCTGTTAAATTCCTTCAAGGAGAATTTTTAGAAATTCCCCCCAGAAAGATGTGGCCAGCCGGAATTATTGCTTCCACAGGCAAAAAAATCCCCGAATCCGAGCAAAATAAAATTGGAAAAGTTTTATGCACCTATGGAGATGCTGGTTGGGGCAAGTATGTAAGACAGGATAAATATGAAAATAATACTTTTAGAGAAGAATTAGTAGATGCTAGTGTCGATTTAATCAGAAATCATTGGAATATGGAAAGTGCACCAAAGTGGGTTACTGCTGTACCTTCTTTAACACATCCGGAATTAGTTAGAGGTTTGGCTCAAAGAATAGCAAAAAAATTGGGAATCCCCTATCTGGATATGATTATAAAAACAAAACAAACAAATAAACAAAAGTCAATGCAGAACAATTTTCAACAGTGTAAAAATGCGTATGAAGGATTTAAGGTTATTGGTAAATGCCCAGAGGATCCTGTTCTTTTAATTGATGATATGGTTGATTCACGGTGGACTTTCACTGTCTGTGGATCATTGCTCAAAAAGGCAGGTTCAGGTGATGTTTACCCCTTTGCACTTGCCTCAACATCAAAATCAGAAGGTGTTGAATGATGAATAGTTTAACAAAAGATAGTTTAGCGATTATTTTGATATGCTCTGATATTGGACTAAATATGAAAAATGATGATAGTCTTAAACCATATACTGTTAGTCAATGGAACAAACTTTTTAAAAGACTTGAGCAGTCTTCTTTGAAAAAACCTGGGGCTCTTTTTAGCAGTGATGAGCAAGTTTGGAGCAAGGAACTAAATCTCCCAAAAGATGAAATTCTTCGGCTTAAAAAATTATTAGCAAGAGCCGGACAAGTAGGTATAGAGATAGAGCAGCTACAAAGTCAAGGCATTAACATTACCACATGGGCTGAAGAAACTTATCCTAAAAGATTGAAGGAGGTAGTAAAAGAGAAAAGTTCTCCTATGTTTTACTATTGTGGCAATTTGGACCTTTTAAAAACAAAAACTGTCGCTATAGTAGGGTCAAGAAATATCGACGAAAATGGTTTGAATTACACAAAGAAGTTTGTTACTCGTTGTGTAAAGGAAGAATTAACTATAGTATCAGGAGGTGCGAAAGGCGTAGACATTATTGCTCAAGAAACAGCACTAACTAGCGGCGGAAGTGTAATATCTGTTTTATCCGATAGTCTTTCAAAGAAGATTAAACAAAAAAAGGTTAGAGAGGCTATCATTAACGGAAAGTTACTTCTTTTTTCGGCTGTTAGTCCTAAAGCCTACTTTACGGTGTATAACGCTATGAATAGAAATAAGTATATTTATGGATTATCAAATTTTGCACTTGTTGTCTCGTCTGATGAGAATAAAGGGGGTACTTGGGCAGGGGCATTGGAAAATATAAAAAACAAATGGGTTCCACTATTTGTGAGACAAGGAAAGGATGTCCCAAAAGGCAATCAAAAACTCATAAATATGGGAGCGAAACCTTTAAATGAAGAAGTTTTAGATAATAAAAATATTCATTTGCTTAATTTGCTAAATGACAGTACAAGTAGTATACCAGATAAACAAAAATACTCTCAGCCCGGTTTGTTTAACAGTCTAAGACCATGATAACAAATTTGGTTCTCCATCTTGACTCAGCTCAATCCTAAGATTGGTATTTGAATTTAAAAAGATGTTCGATGATTAGAAAACTTCTTAGGCAGCTAAGTGTCCTGTGTTTTTCTTTATTCCTTTTGGTATTCTTAATTTAATACAGCTTAATTATTCATTATTTTTTTGATAGAACCTATAGCAAGATTTAGAGAACTACTCGAACAAAAGAGCATTGGAAAAAATAAATACGCCATGTATGTTCGCAAATACTTCTAATTTATCATATTAGATGAGAACACGACTGATGGAATTTTATATCAAAGGTTAGTAACTTTACGTAAAAAAATGTCTGTCGACCTCCAATAGGGTAAAAAACCCAGGGGATCGACAGACATGTGTTATAAATCACAAGCATTATTCCATGAGCTTTTGATTTGTTTTTTAACATTTCCTCAAAGTTTTGCTTGACAATTGTAATTTTTTATGATACACTTTTTATCGTGAACCTATGGGTGTCTATCCTACCTTTAAGGAATAAAAAC
>NZ_DAOPSE010000067.1:0-4473 GCF_035349255.1 Defluviitoga sp.
AAAATATCAAAGCCAAAACTCTGTTCATCTCAGGTGAGGAGGATATAATAACCCCAAAAAGCCATATAATAGAAATGAGTAAAAAAGTAGCTGGCTCTTTGCTAGTAAACATAGAAAATACTGGTCATGCCCTATTTTTTGAAAAGTTTGAAGAATTTTGTTTGCTTGTAGAAGGTTTTTTTTCTGAAGAATGAAAAATTTTTTAAATAATTTTGAATTTTATCTTAATTTAAAAAAAATGTTATATACTATTATTATGCTTGAAAATATTTTTGCCAAAAAAGGTGGACAAGAAATGGAAAAACATAGACTAAGCGAAGAAGAAAAAGATGAAATATTAGACATGTATGAATCTTCATCAGAGATGCACACAGGAGCTGTAATGCGAATAGATCTCTCAAATCATAAAATTTTGTACTCATCGAATTTTAAGAGGGTCACCGGAATCGGAAAAGACGAGTTTCCTCAAAACTTAGAAGAATTAAAAGAGTTTTTGGAAGAAGAAGATTTTCAAAAGATTTTGGATAATAGTGTGAATTGTGATTATGAAAGTGAATGGGTTTTAAAAGCTTCACCAAAGAAAAAGAAGGAGGGTTACGATACCTTCGAGTTAGTTGGAAAGAAAAAAAGAAGAGGGGAAAGAGATATTGTATATATCTTGATTCGCAATCCCAATCAGAGGTATGGAAATATAAGTCCCGATGTTTTCTTCCCAAAGGATTTATTTGATAACTCTCAACAAGCAATTGTTATAACTGACCGAAATAACAAAGTAGTAACTGTTAACAAAGCATTTATTGATATAATGGGTTATTCTCTTGAAGAAGTGATTGGTAAAGATCCTAGTTTTTGGTCTTCAAGCATGCATGATAAAACGTTTTATCAGAGAATGTGGTATGACCTTAAAACAAAAGGGTTTTGGAATGGAAGAATAATAAACAAGAAAAAGAATGGAGAAATTTTTTTCATCTACTCAAACATCTTCGAAATCAAAGGATACAATGGTGAGCTAGTTGGTTATATAGCTATTAATTCTGATATTACTGATAATATTAGAAGAGAAGAAGAAATAAGAAGGGTACATAAGTATGATTTTCAAACATGGTTGCCTAAGAAGGAGTATTTGTTAGAAAAAATTGAAGAAGTTGTTGGTAATGATTTAAATCAAGAGGAATTAGAATATGCTCTTATTATTGTAAAAATTAATAAAATGCACGAACTGCCTGTTGTATATGACTTTGAGGAAACAAACGTCATTATAAAAGAAATAACAGAAAGAGTTACTAAAGTTGCCGGAAGTCATTTCTTTGTTGCTAGAATAGCTGAAGATGAGTTCGCTTTGTTTGGAAGTTTTGATTCTCTAACAAATATAGAAGAGATCTCAAATGATTTAATAAAAACTCTTACTGATCCGATCCAGATATCAAACGACCAAGTGTTTATCAAAACAAGAATAGGAATAAGTATTTATCCTAGAAATTCAAAAGATCCTGAGAAGTTGATAAATCAAGCTAGAACTGCGTTGAATGTTTCTTCTAAAAACGATATAAACTTTTATTCTCCTGATTTATCAAACTTAATAAAATATGAAAAACTTATCGAAGAAGAAATATACCAAGCTTTACAAAATAACAGGCTTGTGTTGTTTCTTCAACCGCAAATTGACACAAGAAATTTTGAAATAATTGGTGCAGAAACCTTAATTAGACTTCTAAAGAGTGATGGCACTATTCTTTATCCCTTGGAATTTTTGAACATCGCAAAGCAAAAAGGGTTAATGATTGAAATAGATAAATTTGTGTTGGAAAATACTGCTAAAATATCAAAACAGTTGAATTCTTCTTCGGATAGAAATATAAAAGTATTCTTCAATGTTTCTAAATCATTCTTTGAAGATGATGAATTTTTAAATCACATTAAAAGAGTTTTAAATGAGTATGATTTAGATCCCTCTTTTTTAGGAGTGGAACTGACTGAGGAGATTTTTATTGATGATTTTTATTCTGCTCAAAAAAAGATCAACGCCTTGAAAAATATGGGTTTACACATTGCTTTAGATGATTTTGGCACAGGCTTTTCTTCATTGTCATACCTTAATAAGTTAAGAATTGATAAGATAAAAATTGATAAAAGTTTTATTGATGATCTTTTAATAAGTGATTCTGCAAAAAGACTTGTTTCTAGTATAATTTCTATGTCACAAATCTTGGGACTTGAAGTTATAGCAGAAGGTGTTGAAAATAAGGAACAATTATTGTTTCTTCAATCAAGAGGTTGTTATGAAATCCAGGGCTATTATTTCAGCAAACCCCTTTCTTTGGATAAATTTATGGAATCATTCTGTTGATACAACTAAAACAACAACGAAAACTAACTATTGATTATTGTGCTCTTTTCAAAGCCACAAGTGCTCCAACATTTATTCTATTGATTTCGTAGGTATCTAACAGCTCAACGTCAATTTCTGGTTTTCCTTCTTCGTAACTATGTATTTTTCTTATTGCAATATTGATAAACAGTTCTTGACGTTGGGCTACTATTGCATCAACAACGCCTTTTTCAAGAAGTTCAATGTTTTTGGGTATATTATCAAAACCAATAAAAATCTTATCTTTCAAATTTATTTTTCTTCTAAGCACTTCGACTATTTCACAAAACTGAGCATCAAGTCCTGCCATAAGATCAAAATGTGGGTATTTTCTAACTAGATCTTCTAAATTTTTAAGTCTGTCGGTGGTGTTTATCTTTCCGTAATCCAAAGCAACTATTTCTATTTTTTTGTATCTCTTTAACTCATCTTCTACTCCTTTTAGACGATCAGCTATATTTGCTCGATTTTTGTCTGTCATACTGATAATTACATCGCCTTTATCTTTGTTTTTTAGATGTTTAGCTATTACTTGACCCATTTTTATCCCAGCCGCATAGTTATCTGTGCCAATAAAACTTAATCTCCTGCTGTTGGGACAATCAGAATCAACACATATGGTTTTAATACCTTTTTCGTCTAGTTCGTTGATTACGGGGACAAAACGTTCACTGTCAGCAGGGGTTAATATTAAATAGTTGATTCCTTTTCTTTCAAGCTCTCTTATCTTTTCTAATTGAGCTTCAAATCTCTGAGCTCCCGCTTCAGGACAATTAACCAAAAATTCATATCCATATCTTTCGGCTGTTTTTTGGCCATTTTTAATCATTTCAGAGATAAAAGGATGATCCTGAGACAACATATGAACGAAACCTATCTTTTTTACTTTCTTTTCATGAATTTCTATGTTGTAATCGCTAATCTCAGTACTAACTACTTGAATGGCTTTCATTAATCTTTCAGCAAGATCAAAAAGAACGCGGTTGGATTCTTTTTGCATTTCACTAATCGATTGGGCTTCTTCGGTAGATGCAGCAAATTCCTGGGAGAGCGAAGCAATACTGGTTATGGAGCTAATTACAGAGTCTTTTATATCACCCAATTCTAAAACACTTTCCTTTAGTACTGAAAGCTGATTTATTGAATCAGCTATTGCAAAGTATATCTCTTTAAAAGTGTCGTGAACCTTTTTGTTTGCATCGAGTTGGGAATTAGCTTTTTCGTCTAGATGATTTATTAATTCAATGGTAGAATCAACTTTTTCATTAATTAATTTTAAAGTTACTCCTATCTCTTGAACAAGGTTGTTACTTTGCTCTGCTAAATCTCTAATTTCTTGTGCTACAACCGAAAAACCTCTTCCCGCTTCCCCTGCTCTTGCCGCTTCTATAGCCGCATTAAGTGAAACTAAATTAATCCTTTCTGCTAGTGAATCTATTGAAGTTATAATTTTATATGCATTATCTACACTGTCTTTTAAAGCTTGTTCGGTTTGGATTGTTTGTAAGAAGGCGTTTTGCATTACTTCACTTTCTTTCATGGATACAGATATATTTGATATACCAATATCACTTTTTTCTTTAAGTTTGTTGATTTCATTTTCTATCTCATTAATATTGTTGAGCATTTTATCAAAACTTTTGGTCAATTCTACAAGGTCTTTTGTAACATTCTCAGCATCTATAGCTTGTCTTTCTGCACCCTCAACTATAAAATTATTGATATCGATAAGATTTTCTGAAAGTTGCGAAGATTCGTTTACAGTTTCTGTTACTACCTTGGAAAGATTGATCATTTCTTCTATGGAAGTTCTAAAATCCCTGATAATTTTGGTAAATTCGTTAAATAGATAATAGAGCTTTTCATTTTCTTTTTCTAAAGCTTGTACTAATTCGTCTTCTAAAAGATCTTTGTTTTTAATCTTGTTGTATATAAGTTCTACACCTTTTTCTTTGTCTTTCTCTGGAATAAAGATTGCAAGTACATTCCCCACTATACCTACTATAAACAAGAAGCTACCAAGCACGGTCGTATAATGCATTACGATAAACGCAATGATTAATAAAACTGTCGAAATACATATGGTTATTTTTTTGTACATTTCC
>NZ_DAOPSE010000068.1:0-4382 GCF_035349255.1 Defluviitoga sp.
CAACGTATTCAATTTGTTTTATTCCTTTGAAATATTCACTCATTTTGTACCCTCCATCAAATAATTAGTTAAAAAATTTGTATGTAGAACGTTATGGTAAAAAATTAATAGTTTTAGGCTTCTCTTTTTTTGCTTATCACATCGAACCACACAGCAAACAGGAGAACTAAACCTTTAATTATAGATTGCCAAAAAACTTCAACGTTTAATAAGCTCATGCCATTATCTAAACTTGTCATAACTATAGCTCCTACAACCGCTCCGAAGGTAGTTCCAATACCTCCCATTAAACTTGCTCCTCCTATGACGCAAGCGGCGATTGTATCCAATTCGGCACCTTCTCCAGCTGAAACAGCTGCAGCATTTAATCTTGATGTTAAAAAAACGCCTCCTAATGATGCAAGAAGACCATTAATCATAAAAACAATAAGAGTAATCTTTTTTATATTTATTCCCGAAAGTATAGCAGCTTTGCTGTTTCCTCCTATAGCATAAATATATCGACCAAAAACTGTATTTTGTGTGATGTATGCAAACAAAAGTAAGATTATAATCATTATTAAAAGAGGGAATGGAAGTCCATTATAAGAATTGAAAATAATGACAAATAAATTTATGAGAATTATGTATAGAGCAACTTTCACAAACTCAAATCGGGTAGAAGATGAATCAATATTGTAAGACTTCTTTTTTTTCCATGATCGAAATTCTGAGATTATAATCATTATCGATGCAATAATTCCCAATAGAATACCAAATGAATTTGAAAGATAACCTTTTCCTAAAAAAGTAAAAAAATGGCTCATAGGTCCTATAGTAATACCTTTCGTTATCCCCATTAAAATGCCTCTAAAAATAAGCATTCCTCCTAAAGTTACAATAAAAGAAGGTACTCCTTTGTAAGCTATCCAATATCCATTCCATAAACCTAACAATAACCCTATCCCAAGAGTAATAATCATTGATAAAACTGGATTAATACCTTTCCAAACATCAAGAATAGCTAATATACCTCCTGAAAGTCCAACTATAGATCCAACAGAGAGATCTATTTCACCTAGAATGATGACCATAACCATGCCTATAGCTAATAGAGAAATAAAAACTGATTGTCTAAATAAATTGGAGATATTTCGAGCAGATAAAAATGATCCCTTTGTCATTATAGTAAATATAAGCCATATTACAAGAAGAGCGATAATCATCATATATGATCTTAAATCAACTTTCTTTTTGTTAGTCTTCATTCACCTTTACCTCCCCTAATTCCTGTAGCTAAGTACATAATATCTTCTTGATTTGTATCATGATTGTAATTTTCAATTTCACCCATAAATTTACCTTCGTGTAGAACTATTATTCTGTCAGCCATTCCAATAATTTCTGGTAATTCTGAAGAAATCATTATTATAGAAATTCCTTGTTTTGTTAATTTGTTCATAAGTGAATATATTTCTTGTTTTGCTCCTACGTCTATACCTCGAGTAGGTTCATCCATTATCAATATTTTTGGAATGGAAACTAAATTTCGTCCAATTAAAGTTTTCTGTTGATTTCCACCACTTAACGTTGAAATTTTTACTTCTGGAGACTGAGTTTTTATGTTTAATTCTTTAATTATTTCCAAAGCTTTTAAAGTTTCACTTTCTTTGTTAATATGAAAAAAAGTGGCAAATTTTTTTATAAAAGCAATTGTAATGTTTTCTCTAACAGTTAAGTTAGAAATTATTCCAGCACCTTTTCTATCTTCAGATAAATAGGCTATGCCAAGCTCTAACGCTTCTTGTGGAGAATTAATGTTAACTTTCTCAGAGTTTAAAAAAACTTCCCCTTCTTTTTTACCTTGATAAAAACCGATGATACTGCTCATTAATTCAGTTCGTCCTGCTCCTACTAAGCCCGAAAAACCTAGAATCTCACCATACCTCAAATTAAAACTAACATTGTCAACTACCTTTTTTGTGGGATTATACTCTTCAAATACCGTAAAATTTTTTACTTCAAAGATTATTTTTTCAGGAGAAATTTTTCTTTTTGGAAACATTTGACTTATTTCTCGACCTACCATCATTTTTATTAGATCATTTTTTGTGACTTCATTAATCAATTTAGTCCCTATTAGTTTTCCATCTCGGAGGATACTAACCCTATCTGCAACTTCAAATATTTCATCTAATTTATGAGAAATATATATACAAGTGACCCCTTCTTTTTTTAACTCCTTTAATAGTGCTAATAAGTTATTTGTTTCACTTTCTGTTAATGAAGCTGTAGGTTCGTCTAAAATGAGGATATTTGCTTTTTTAACTAATGCTTTAGCTATTTCAATTAACTGTTGTTTTCCAACACCTAGATGTTTTATCTTTGTGAAAATATTTAGGTCATCTAACTTTAATTTTTTTAAGAGAATTTGTGATTCCTCATACATAGAATTCCAATCGATAACAAGTCCTTTAACTTTTTGTGATCCCATATATATATTTTCTATTATGCTTAATTCTTCAAAAAGAGTTAATTCCTGATGAATAACTGCAATACCTGCTTCCTCAGCATCTTTTGGATTTTTAAATTCAATTTTTTTATCTTTGAGATAAATATCTCCTTCATAGCTACCATATGGATATATACCACCTAGTATACTTATCAGAGTAGATTTTCCTGCACCGTTTTCTCCACAAATAGCGTGTATTTCATTCTTCTCTATATCCATTGTAATATTATCCAAAGCTTTGACTCCAGGAAAGTATTTTGAAACATTTTTTATCCTTAATAAAGTAGGCATTAATTTCACCTCTTATATCAAAACTAAAATAGTGAGTAAAAGGGTTTTATATAAAATGGTTAGGGATTGTCCCTAACCATTATTAAACATTTTTATTTTTCCTAAAATGAACTAAGAATTAATTAATTTTAGGCCATTGAGATTTTGGAACATTTTTATATACCTCTTCTAACGAATGAAATCCATCTTTTATTACTGTGTCAACAATATTATTTATATCTACAGGTATTGGTTCCAGATAAAAAGTTGGTACTTCTTTAAATCCATTATCTGCTTTTCCATTTGTAATGATATGTACATCTTTTGCAATAGATACTGCCATAATTGCAGCTTGGGTAGCAATATCTTTTATAGGTTTGTAAACTGTCACAGTTTGTGTGCCTTCAACTATTCTCTGACAAGCAACTAAATCTGCGTCTTGACCTGATACCAAGACTTTTCCAGCTAATCCTTGTTCTTTTAATGCCTCGATTGCCCCTCCAGCAGTACTATCATTTGAAGCTACAATAGCATCAATTTGATTTTTTGTTGCGGTCAGAGCATTTTCTATGATATTCATAGCCTCCTGTGCAGACCAGTTTTTAGCCCATTGATCTCCCACAATTTTTATATCTCCTCTATCTATGTAAGGTTGAAGTACATTCATTTGACCTTGTCTAACAAGGTGAGCATTGTTGTCGGTCGGAGAACCGCCTAATAAGAAATAGTTACCTTTTGGTTTTCTTTCAACGAGATATTTTGCTTGATATTCACCAATTTTTATGGGGTCAAAAGTGATGAAATAATCCAAGTCACAGTCCATAAGTAATCTATCATATGCAATGACTGGAACCCCATTGGCATGGGCTTCCTTAACAACACTACCCATAATGTTTCCATCGTGAGCAATTATTACTAATACATCAACTCCCTGAGTAATCATATTTTCAACTTGTGAAATTTGTAAAAGATCGTCATTGTTGGAAGACTGTACTATCACTTTTGCACCAAACTTTTCTGCAGTATTTACAAAGATGTCTCGATCTTTCTGCCATCTTTCTAGTTGTAATTCACACATAGAAAGACCAATCAATATTTCATCTTTTGCTGCGAAAATAGTTGCACTAAATAATACTAAAGATATCAAAAAAAACGTTAAAACTTTTTTCATACTAGTTCCCTCCTCTTGTTAAGATATAGTTTTTAATGTAATTTAAAAGAGTAAATAAAAATTAAATTTGTTTAACATAAATAAAAATAAGTTTGAGAAATCAACTAAAACCTGTTAAAAAATATCTTAGAATATATCTTGACTAAACCATACCATACAGACTCTATCAACTAGTGTTAAGCATTTTAATATTAAATAGTTTTATTATTAATACTTCTTAGTTGAAGATTTTTATATGCAGAACGTACCAGTCTTAAAATTGGAAGAGGTTTCAATTTTCTTCTAAATAAATTATATGTAAATTAACTTTTTAAGTCAACCATTAATTTATCCAATCAACTAATATTAGTAACGATTAAAAACATTTACTTTCATTTAGGATGAAAAATCTTAATATTTATTAATCATTAAAAAATATATTGATTGATAATATTTTCCAAGTATTCTTGC
>NZ_DAOPSE010000069.1:0-4232 GCF_035349255.1 Defluviitoga sp.
TTAGAACGCAGAATAACACTTTATCTATCATTTTAGAAACAATATTTTTATCTAATAAAATCGCGTTACCCGAAACATCAAAAGTTAAAGCAGGAAATTCTTCAGGATCCATCATTGGAAGTTTAAAATTAGAATTTCCTCCTGATAATTTAACTACGCCATCTAAATCTATTCTCACAGTTTCTGAAGAAAGACTTGATAATATCTCTAAAAAAACCCTCTGCTCGACGACAGTTGAAAATGGACCATCGGCATCCTCTACTTTAAGCCACTTATGAAAACCTGTTTGTAAATCGGTTGTAAAGATGTGCAACACATTATCTTCAAGATATAATTTTACACCTGATAAAATCGGGTTGGTTGTTTTTCTAGAAACTGCGTTATTAGCTAGTTCCACTGCGTCTCTCAGAGTTTTAGTGTTTATTTGAAAACCCATTATCTTCCTCCTCCTTTTAAAATTATGGATACTTCGTTTTGAAACCCATTTGATATTACTAGATCTTTTTCAAAATAATCAGAAATTTTTTACATTTACTTTATTATATCAAAAAATTAATAATATAATGGCTAAAATTCTGTATTTACATACGAAAAATATAATTAGGGACCGAAAGACCCTAATTATATTTAAAAAATATTTATTTATATTGTTTTTTTAAACAGTTTAATCTTTTAACTTTTTAGCTAAAAAAGTTGCAACATGTTTACCGGTAGTACCTCTTCCAAACCCTGCATCCATATAGTTTTGAACAGCTAAATCATTAGTTATTTGAGTCCCTCCTACTATTATTAATATTTTATCTCTTACCCCTTTTTCAACGGCTATTTGATGTAATTTTCTCATGTTCTGAATGTGAACATCGTTGTGGGTAATTATCATAGAAGCCAGTATTGCTTGCGCACCTACTTCTATCGCAGCATCTATGATCTTCTCTGGTGGTACAGAGGTACCCAAGTACACATAACTTATTCCATATTTTTCTATGCCACCATGTTTTATATCCAAAATTTCTCTTATTCCAATATTGTGTTCATCATTTCCAATAGTACCTGCTACAACCTTTACCTTATGTTTACTAAAAAAATCAAAAAGTTCTTCATCATCAAGTAATTCTTCTTTCTTTGGAAGTTGTAATTCATCTTTTTTAACAAAAAAAGGAACCTTTCCTTTCAACTCTAAATAAGTACCTTCAGCAGGATGCAAAATTTTTTTACCTATAACTTGTATCTCTTCTAAGCCCATTCGTTTACATATCTCTATTGCGGCTGCTTGTGCATAATCTTCAGGTTCTGGTATAGTCATATCTATTTGTATCCATCCATCATAACTCCATTCAACTTCCGGTTTTACAAGATTTTGACTTTTATATTCTTTTATTTCAGAAAGCCTTTTTTCAACATTATCTTCTTCGTCTAATTCATCTATATACTGAATCTTTTCTCTTTTATGTAACGTACATCCGTCAATTAAATCACAAGGTTTTTCGATATTTTTGGGTAAATTATTGTACCCAAAATGTTCACATACTGGTGCCATATAGTCTTTATCTCTTGGTACAACAGTTCCTGCAGCAATTTCTCCATTCTTAGATCTGACGATGCCATCTCCTGCTCTTTCTGGGTAAAAACCGTTGTCAACGAACATACCATTTTCTAGCGCCTCAAAATAACCTCCCATTTCAATAATTTCTTCAAGCATCAAGATAGCTCTCATCTTTAATTCCCTAACTTCTTCCCTTATTTTTCCCTCATCAAGTTTGACATATTTTTTTATCCCATCTGCAGATATTAAGGTATGTTTTGCGGTTTCAACCCCTCTTATAGAATTAATATGCCATGGAACGTTTCGACCTTCGTCAGGGGTAATTGTTGATTGTATATCAGCAGATGTTAATCTTGATATCATTGTATTTAAAACATGTATCCTGGTAGCATCAAACAAATCTGACTCAATATACCTTGTGTTCATTTGAGCCCTAAATTTATATCCATTAAATAATTCCCTTAAGGTTACTGCATACACTAAATTTATTCTAAATTCTGGTGAAGGCGAAACAACCGGTGGCACGGTTGACAAAGCAATATTTTCTTTCTTCATTCCAACTTTTAAAGAAAATAATGAATTTATTGCATGCTGTACAAGTAGTTCAGGCATCACATTTCTAGCTTTCTTAGCAGATGCATTGGCATTATGAGCCCCATCTATTTGAAGCATATTAGCAGAAGCCATAATTTTCTTTGCAACTGCAGCATCTACAATAGACCTTATTGGATTTATTCCTCTATACAATATATTATACTGAGGATCTTGGTGTGCCCCATTTACCCCTTCCTCAGCAAAAAGTACCGCAATTTCAGGACCTGCTACCCCTGATACATAACTATGAAGATTTATCTCTCTCCCAACTTCTTCTTCTATAAGATCTAAAGCTTTCCTAGTAGCTCTAAGCTGTTTTCTAGTTATCGGAATACCCCCAGTTCCTTCAGGCGTTCCTTCAAGAAGACCATCCACGTGACTTTGACCCAGTGTCCTAATAACCATTATATGATCTGCTCCATGCCAGGCAGCCATTCTCATCCTTCGTATATCTTCTTCAAATCTACCCGAAGCAATTTCTGATGTTATTACAGTATCAGGTTGAGGATCAATGTTATCAAAATAGTGAGCTGAAGGTAAATGCACAGAATTTTTTAAATCTTCACTTATTTGATAATAATCAAAATCACCTTTTTTTACTCCTTCAGGTAATTTTTTCCTCCACGTCCACCCTTTTCTTTTTGGGATATAATTTTCTAGATCTTTCAGTATTTCTTCCACTTTTATCTTTTCATTTGGTTGAAGTTTCATCTACACTCCCACCTTTGAATAAATTTTCTACTTCTTCCCAATAATTTCCTTTTATCAGTTCTTCGCCTGCTTGCAAGATATCAATATTTTTTAGTCTCGCAAGCTGATATACTACATTGCCTGCACCTTTAGATAAAAGCCTTTCTTGAGAAATTCTTTCAACAAGAGCCTTTGCTTGCAACGAGTTGAATCCCATTCTAAGCAGCACAGATCTCTCTATTGAGGGAGAAGTATGCGTTTGAGCTAGTTCTACTAAAGGTTCTACCACCCTTTCTGCAAGTTCCCAAAAGTATTTATTCAACTCTTCATCTGTCATGTGTTGCAGTTTCTCTGACCTCTCAATAAAATCATCTGGTCTTTCTTTCATAAACAACACCTCACATAAAAAATTATGCCCTTAGTTTTTCTATCAATTTTTGGACCGTTCCAACACTTTCTCTGATGTCTTCTGCAATAAATTCTATTTCTTTTCTAGTAAATTCTGTTTTATTTAATCTTTTAAAAAGTTGATTTATATATGATTCTTTTAATTGCATCATTGGTATTTCTATATAACCGATCTGTAAAGGACTCTCTGGAATTACTATCCTTTCGCCGGGTTTATCCTCTTTTATCGGATCTCCTTTTTTTACTTCGATGTTGTTTTGTTTTGCAAATGTTAATTGAGCACTAGGTAATTTTCCTGCGCCTGTATATTCAGTTTCATTAACAACTATTATCTCATCTTCGTTCATTTCTCTTGCTAAGGCAAAAGCAGCAGCTAATGAGGTATTTCCAGCAGGTCCCCTTTGAAGCCCTTCTAACTTTGCAAGCAATTCTGTCATATAGAAGACTTCTCCTTGTGTAACAAGGACATATCTGTCCATATATCTGAGAACTCTAGCAGCATTTCTTGGAACATCAGATCTATCTGGAAACACTGCAAAAGGAATACCAAACCCTGTGTGTCCTGTTGTAAATGATTTTCTATTAAAATCATTATCAGAAGCCATATGAAGACCTCTAAGATCCACACTTGCACCAACTATTATGGTATTAGTCGCCCCAGCTTTTTGGAGGCCTCTTGCCGTACCTGTGGTTAAACCTCCACCTGCATGAGTGCTAACAACAACATCAGGAAATCTACCTGTAATTTGCTCGGTTTGCTTTGCTATTTCCCAACCTAAAGTTTCTATTCCGGCTATTGCATAAGGAGAATAAAGAGAGGCATTAAAAAAGCCAGTCTCTTCCAAAAGCAACAATGTATAATAAAACAATTCTGGTCCAACTGTAGTTTGAACTATCTCGCTTCCATATGAGGCACATGACCTTTCTTTCTCTAAAATCTCTGGTTGGCCAACACCCCTTGAATCAAAACATTCTTGAACAATTATCGATTTTAAAC
>NZ_DAOPSE010000070.1:0-4208 GCF_035349255.1 Defluviitoga sp.
TCTTATAAGTCTCGCAGTAACCATCCATCCAAATACAATAAGCGCGATCATCATATTTTTTATACCTAATCCCAAGATAGTTGTGAGTACCATAGCTGCTAACATAAAAGGGATAGACATAAATATATCTGTTATTCTCATCAAAACTTCTTCTAACCATCCACCAAAATAAGCTGCAACCGATCCTATAAATAATCCTATTACAGTGGAAATTGCCACAACAACCAAACCAATTTCAAATGCAGTTCTCGTACCCCAAATAACTCCGTAAAAAATATCTTTTTGATTAACTATTCCAAACGGATGTTCTTTTGAAGGGGGTATAGGAGTTCTTGTAGTCGTAACATTAGGCATGATATAAGGATTAAAGCCTATAGCCTCATGAAAATTTTTATCGAATCTTGAAACTACCTTAATCGCTTGTTTAACAAATTCCTCGCCATCTATTTTCTCTAATTCGTTTATTAAATTTAAACTAATAACAGATTCTTTATACTTTTTTTCAATCTTATTGTATTCTTTCTTAAGATTTTTTATAACTTTATTGGTTTCTTCATCAAATTTTTCATAATAAGTAATATTTAGTATATAATAATCCGTTAACTCTTTTATATGTGCTTTTAATTCATTTGATGACACTTCTTTATTATGAAATTTTGCAATTGTTTCCATTAAATTAGATAATTCAATGTAATCATCCTCTGCAAAGAAATACGTATCATCCCAAAAATTTTTTAACTCATTAATTATAAGATATTTATTCTCTTCAGAATAATTTTCTAGTAGATTTCTAGCTTTTTCTAAGTTCTTATTTACTGGAATTTTTGGGGGTGCTATCCAAGGTGCAAAAATAGCTATTATTATAAAAAATATTAATATAGTAACTCCTATTAAAGCAGATGGATTAGTAAAAAAACGTTTTAAAGTCCTTTTAAACTCTTCGCTCACAATTTTTCACCTCACCCTAGCCTGATTCTTGGATCAATTATTGCATATGATATATCAATTATTAAATTTCCAATTATCAATAGTAATGAAGTGAATAAAAGTACTCCCATTATAGAAGCATAATCCAGCTGTTGTGCAGCCGTAGCTGCAAATGAACCCAGGCCGGTTCTAACAAAAACCATTTCTACTATAACAACTCCAGTTAACAACCCAATCACCATCTGTCCTGCGGTAGTTACTACAGGAATTAATGCATTTTTCCTAGCATGTTTGTTAATAACAACTTTTTCAGGTAACCCTTTGGAGCGAGCTGTTCTAACATAATCTTTTCTCAAAACTTCCAACATTGAAGATCTTGTTATTCTAAGCAAATTTGCCCACCATAACCATGAAATAGCTATAACTGGTCCTATAATGTGTCTAAGAGCATCCCAAAATATATCTATCCTACCATTTAATAACGCATCAATAGTCAACAAATGAGTGTAATTTTTAAATGACGCACTTTTAACTATTTGATTTGCCCAAATACTTAAATTTCCTGGAGGGAACCAACCAAGGCCTATGTAAAAAATTAACAAAACTAGAATTGCCCAAACAAAATCAGGCAGAGACCATCCAATCAAAGCGAATATTCTGATAAACTGATCAATAAAAGAATTATGATGAACAGCAGCTGTCACCCCTAGCCAGATACCGACTCCTATAATTGGAAATAATGCGTAGAGTGCTAATTCAATAGTATAAGGAAATCTATGAATTAAGGCATCTAAAACTGGTTCTTTCCCAACTACAGACCAACCAAGATCGCCTTTCAACAAGTTTTTCACCCATTTCCCATATCTAACCGGAAAAGGATCTGTTAAGCCATATTGTTTCATTAAAATCTGTATATCTCTCTCTGACATTTTTGCATAAGTATTAGGATCCACATATGTTGACAATAGTTTTAGAGGGCCAAGCAATTGAGACATAGAAAATACTATTAATGTAACCCCTAAAATTATTAACGGTAAAAGTAGAAGTCTTCTTATTATATACGTCGTCAAAAGTCAACACCTCCATAGTTATCTAATAATATATTTAATATATTGATTTAATTATAATAATACTTAAAAAGTATTTACCTAAAAAGAGAGGGGAAATTCCCCTCTCCATTATTTTACCACCCATGATTATAAATTTGTTCCTTTTTTGGAACTTACTTATTTAATTTTTATTTAGAATACAAGTAATAATAATCTCCTGGCCAAATTGGGTTATAAACATATCCTTTTAGCCAATCTCTATGAACTCGTATTGCCAACGGCTGATACAAAGGCAATGTTAAAGCATAATCAATGACAAACTTTTGAATATCTACATACATTTGTTCTCTCTTGTAAGGATCTGTTTCTAATGATGCATCTTCTATCATTTTGTTTAATGATTTTCCACCAAATTCTGGTCTTGGTAGTGTAGCAAATTCTACAAATTTTGTTCCATAATAATGTCCATAATCACCTTGACTGTGATAATAAGTGAAAATGAAATTGTGAGGATCAGGAAAATCAGCTAGCCACCCAATAATATATACTGGAAGAATCATATTTTCTCTAGCATCCAAATAAGTTGGCCATTGAACCCCTCTAACTTCTACTTGGAATTTAGGATTTATCTTTGCAAGGTTATCTCTTAAAATTTCTGCGGCAACCCTTCTCTCTTCATTACCTATATTGTAGAGAACATCCATTTTAAATCCCTGCTGCCATAATCTTCCCCTAAATGCTCTTCTGAAATAATTTTCAGCCTTCTCAAGATCTAAAGTATATTTTGGAAGTGAACCATCAAATCCCAAAAATCCTTGTGGCAAAGCAGTAGGAACATGAACGCCCAAACCTTTTAGTACCTCATTAATCATACCTTCATAGTCAAATGCATACGCAAATCCTAACCTGACGTTTTCATCTTCAAAAAAGTTAGTAGGTATACCATTTCCATCTAATTGACCACTACCAATATAAGGAGATTCTGATTTAATTTCCCAGTTAAATCCTAAAGAAGTAATTTGAACAGTTGGGAGACCTTCTAGAACAGTGACACCTTGCATAGATTTTACTACATCCAAGTATTGTATAGGAACATCAATTCTATCTGCATCTCCTCTTTCAAGCATGGCTCTTCTTGTAGACCATTCATCTATTCCTTGAATTACAACGGTCTTAATGGCTGCCGGTCCTTTCCAATAATCATCAAATCTTTCTAAAACGATTCTTTGTTGAGCATGATCCCATTCCATAAGTTTATATGGTCCACTACCCATAGCATGATCAAACAATGGAGATTGTTCTTTAGTCCAACCATGATACTTCCACCAACCCTCTGCCTTTCCGTCCCATAAACCTAACTGTACAGAATATTCTTTATCTAGTATAGCACCCCAACCTCCACCACTAGCAATAATGTTAAGAAAAGGAGCATAAGGTCTTACTAAATGGATATGAACCTCGTCTCCTACAACTTCTATTGCCGGATCTACAACATCATGATAAAAGTTAATAAGAGCCGTTTCATATTCCTTAGAAATTGGATTCATATTACTGTCAAATATCTTATCCCAAGAAACGCCGACATACTCTTCAACAAGTTCTCTAACTGTGAAAGCTCCAAAAATAGGTTCTATCAGCATCCACATCGGCCCAGCTGCAGGATCATAGAGTATACCTCTTTCAAATGTGTACTCAACATCTTGGGGAGTTAGATCATTTCCGTTTTGAAATTTTACACCTTTTCTAATTGGAAATACATAAGTTGTTCCATCGTCTCTGAGATAACCATTTTCTTCACTTGGAACAACTGTTGATATCATAGGAACAAAGTCGGTCATGCTTTCACCATCATAAGCTATAAGGTTATCATATACATTAAAAATAACCTCTGCGCTTGCAGTATCATAAGCATGATGTATATCTAATGTGTCTGGTTCCGATAAGGTTGCATCAAAAATCATATCGGGATTCTTTACTTGTGAAAAAGCAAAAACTGACAACAAACCAACTAACAAAATAAACACAAACTTTTTCATGCCAATACCTCCCTTACAGGTTAAAAAATACAAGTTTTCTAACTTAATAATTCCACCGGATGTTTGAATTATATCATATTCACTTGTAATATTCAAGCAATAAAATTAATGATTTTAAATGCTCGAATAATTAAATACTTTGAATGTGTTTTATCCTCAACAATCTTGATTTAAGCAAAACAAAAGTTAAATATTT
>NZ_DAOPSE010000071.1:0-4095 GCF_035349255.1 Defluviitoga sp.
AAGATGATTATATACCTGTAAAATTATTTCAAAATCAAGTTATAGTAAGAGAAAGTACAAAAAGGAGATAAAAACATGAAAAAATCTGGTATCTTTAATTCAAAAATATCATCTTTCGTCGCTTCGATGGGACACAAAGATATAATCACTGTAGTTGACATGGGATACCCTATTCCTAAAGATGTTGAATTTGCAGATATTGTTTTAGACAAAGGAAAACCTAGCTTTGTTGAAACTGTCGAAGTTATATTAAAAGAATTAGCAGTAGAAAAAATAATTATAGCTGAAGAATTAGAGCACAAGAATATTAACAATTATACTGAAATAATGAAATTATTTCAAGGCATAGAGATCGAAAAAATATCCCATGAATTATTTAAGGAAAACGCTAAAATGTCCAAATATTTTGTTAGAACAGGTGAATGTACACCTTTCTCAAATATTATGTTAATTTCAGGAGTGATCTTCTGATGTTGTTAGAAATGAAAGAAATAACAAAAACGTTTCCAGGCGTAGTTGCTCTTGATAGAGTATCTTTTAACCTCAAAGAAAACGAAATTCACGCCTTATTAGGAGAAAATGGTGCAGGTAAAAGTACTTTAATTAAAATATTAGGTGGTATTTATAAACCTGACAGTGGTGAAATTATACTAAACGGGAAAAAAGTTGAATTTAGTTCTCCTCTTGATGCCAAAAAACACGGTATAGCAATTATCCACCAAGAATTAATGTTGTCAGAAAATCTTTCAATCGCTGAAAATATATTCCTAGGAAAAGAACTTGGTAGCCCAGTGAACTTAAATTATCATAAAATGGTTGAAGAATCAAAAAAGTATCTTCAAATGCTAGGTTTTGAGATAGATCCTCGAACAAAAGTCTCACATTTAAATGTTTCCGAAAAACAATTAGTAGAAATAGCCAAAGCTATTTCTTCAGATGCAAAAATTATTGTAATGGACGAACCCACGGCAGCCATTTCTGAGCATGAGACAAAGATACTTTTCAAAGTGATGAAAGAACTCAAAGAAAAAGGTATATCAATAATTTTTATTACTCATAAGTTAGAAGAAGTTTATCAAATTGCTGACAGAGTTACAGTTTTGAGAGATGGAAAACTAATAGGTACAAAAAACATAGAAGATATTGATAATGAAGAGCTCATTAAAATGATGGTTGGTAGAGAAATCAAAGAAATGTTTCCTAAATACAATCAGGTTCAAGATGAAATTGTCTTAGAAGTAGAAGATTTTGAAGTGGTTGGTCACGTTTCGCCTGTTACCTTCAATGTAAAAAAGGGAGAAATCTTTGGAATAACAGGATTGGTTGGATGTGGAAAATCAGAATTAGCTCTGGGATTATATGGTCTATATAAAACAAAGTTTAAAAAATTTGTAATTGATAAACAACTTTTAACAGAAATTAAAAGTCCCAAACAAGCCCTAAAAGCTGGTATTGTTCTTGTACCTGAAGACAGAAAATCACAGGGTCTCGTCCTTTTACTAGACGTGGTTCAAAATATTACTCTTCCTAATTGTGATATATTTGCTCCTAACTTTAATATAAAATGGCAAAAGGCAGTAGATACAACAAAAAAACAAATAAAAGATTTTAACATAAAAGTATCTGGAGAACATCAAAAGGTGAAAAATCTTTCTGGTGGAAACCAACAAAAAGTTGTTCTTGCAAAATTCCTTCTAAAAAAACCAAAGGTTGCTATCTTAGTAGAACCTACCAGAGGAATAGATGTCGGAGCAAAAATAGAAGTATATAAACTCATAAATAATTTGGCAAATAACGGCATTGGGGTGATATTAGTGACTTCAGAAATTCCGGAAATAATTGGATTATGTGATAGGGTTATGGTAATGCACAGAGGTAAAGTGATTGAGATCTTAGAAAAAGAAGAAATTTCGCCTGAAAGAATTCTAAAAGCTGGAACGGGGCTGATAGAGAATGTCTAAAATCCTTACTTTTATGAGAAAAAATCCTGCCTTAGTTGGATTTATCGTTTTGTTTATTTTGCTTTCTATATTTACCGAAAGTTTCTTCAATATTTCGAATATTGTTAATGTCTTAAGACAAGTTTCAATAACAGCTATCTTAGGTTTTGGGATGACCTTGGTAATAATTAGCGGCGGAATTGACCTTTCAGTGGGCTCTATTTTTGCATTTAGCGCTGTTGTAATGGCTTCTATAGTTAAAGAAGGAAAAGTATTTCTAGGAATAATATTAGGTTTATTAATAGGCGCGATAATGGGATTATTTAATGGCATTGTAATATCCAAGGGAAAAATCCAACCTTTCATAGTTACTTTAGCTACTATGGCGATCGGAAGAAGTTTAACGTTAGCTTATACCCAAGGAATTCCTATTTCACTTTTCCCTAATAGTTTTAGATTTATAGGACGAGGAGACATTTTAGGTATACCTGTTCCTGTCATAATCATGTTTGGAGTATTTTTTCTTGTTTTATACATTCTAAAAAAAACAAAACTTGGGTTGTATATTTATTCTATCGGTGGAAACGAAGAAGCAACACGATTAAGTGGAATAAATGTTGATAGATATAAAATTATTGTTTATACTATCAGCGGTATATTCGCAGCAGTTAGTGCAATGATTCTAACTGCAAGATTAAACAGTGCTCAACCCACATTTGGTCAAGGGTATGAACTAGACGCAATTGCTACAGTAGTATTAGGAGGAGCCAGCCTTTCAGGAGGAAGTGGAGGAGTTTTAGGCACTTTATTCGGTGCTTTGCTGCTAGGAACAATCAATAATGGAATGAATTTGATGAACATTTCCCCATTTTATCAAGATTTGGTAAAAGGCGCAATAATTTTACTTGCCGTTCTTTTAGAAAAGTCTGAATAAAAGAAGATTTCTAACGATTAATGTTTAATAATCCTATATTTCTAAATTCTTTCAGTTTTCTAAACCTCGAACATCTCAGATAGAAAATGTTCAATACATAGGTGAAGTAATTTCTATTTCAATAAATATTAACAAATTAAAAATCAGTTTCTTATATATTCACAAGCACCTTAAAAAAACCCAAGGAGGTATGGAAAAATGAAAAAGGCTGTATTACTAAGTGTTTTAGTATTATTAGTAACATCTTTTAGTTTTGCCGTTACTTTAGGACTTTCTGTTTCAACTTTAAACAATCCTTTTTTTGTGGATTTAGCAAATGGAGCCAAAGATAAGGCAAAAGAACTAGGAATAGATATCAAAGTTGTAGATGCTCGCGATGATTCCGCAAAGCAATTGAATGACGTTGAAGACTTAATAAGACAAAAGGTCGATATCCTTTTAATTAATCCAACAGATAGTGATGCCATTGTAGCCGCAATAGAAGAAGCCAATGAAGCAAATATTCCCGTAATAACCGTAGATAGAGGATCAAGCGGTGGAATAGTATTATTACATATAGCTTCAGATAATGTAGCAGGAGGAAGACTTGCTGGTGAATATATTGCTGAAAAAATAGGAGGAAAAGGTAAAGTAATTGAATTGGTTGGTATTCCTGGAACGTCATCTGCAAGAGATAGAGGAAAAGGTTTTAATGAAGTAATAGCAAAATATGCTGGTATCCAAGTGGTCGCAAGACAAACTGCAAATTATAATAGAGCAGAAGGATTAACCGTCATGGAAAATTTGCTTCAAGCTCATCCTGACATTAATGCAGTTTTTGCACACAATGATGAGATGGCACTTGGAGCAATTGAGGCTATAAAAGCAGCGGGAAAATTAAAAGACATAATAGTAGTTGGATTTGACGCAACACCTGATGCACTAGAATCTGTAAAACGAGGAGAATTAAGCGCTACTATAGCCCAACAACCTTATCGTATGGGAGAATTAGCTGTAGAAAAAGCTAATGAATATTTGCAAACAGGTACAATTTATTTTCCAGTAGATCTTCAACTTGTAACAAAATAAAATTTGTAGGGGTGGGGAATTCTCCCCACCCATCATATTAATTGAATATTAATAACCATAAATGAAAGGTAGTAGGAGGGATTCTACGAGTGATTGCCGTAATAGGTAGTAGTAATATGGATATAGTTTTTAATGTTGAACATTTAACACTTC
>NZ_DAOPSE010000072.1:0-3914 GCF_035349255.1 Defluviitoga sp.
ATACATTGAACCAAATTATACAGATAGAGAAATACCAGTCATTAAATCTGGAGAAAATAACCATATATATAAACAATTTAGTAATAATATTTTAGAAGAAAATGAAATAGAAGCAGACCCATTTTTTAAATATCAATATGCTTTAATAAGATACTTAGACGCTGAAACCGCTTGGGCTACTGCCACAGGGGAAGGAGTAATAGTTGGTTTATTAGACACAGGTACAGATGGGACTCATCCTGATTTACAAGGCCAATTAGTAGAAGGATATGATCCTTATCGGGGAATTACAATTGATCCTACAGTAGACTCCGATAAAGATGGTCACGGCACACACACAGCGGGAATAATAGCTGCTAAAAGAAATAATGGTGAAGGAATATCAGGATTAGCACCAGATGCTAAGATTATGCCTATAAGAATATTCAATCCAGATTATATAGGTGACTATGCAGTTGCTGACGGAATAGTATGGGCTGTAGATAACGGGGCAGATGTCTTATCAAACAGTTGGGGCGGTGGTGGTTATTCCAACATACTAAAAGATGCATTTGATTACGCTCTTAAGAACAACGTAGTGGTTGTTGCTTCCTCTGGTAATGATACTACTGATCAATTCTGGCATTATCCTTCAGCGTATACTGGAGTTATAGGAGTTGCTGCAAGTGACGCAAGAGATGAAATCACTACTTTCTCTTCACGAGGAGAATATGTATCAGTTGCTGCTCCAGGTAACAATGTAATTTCTACTATTCCAGAAAGACTTGCACAAGATGAAGGCGTAGAAAGACAACCTTACGCTTATTGGGCAGGTACTTCTATGGCATGTCCATACGTGTCTGCATTAGCCGCTTTATTGAAAGAAAAATATCCAGATGCCAATGTATACCAAATAAAAAGAATGATAGAAGAGGGAGCAGAAGATATAGATAAACCTGGATACGACACTGCTTCTGGCTATGGAAGAATAAACGCTGCAAACTCTCTTGCTCTTGATCCAGATGAATATGAGGGCGGTATTCTAAAAGTAGAAGCAAAAACTAAAAAGGGTGGTTATTATTTACCCGGTGTTAACATAACTTTAGAAAATAAAGACACTGGAAAAAGATATTATGGCAAAACTAATAATGAAGGTTACGAATTATTTGCTTGGATAGAACCCGGAGAATACGATATTATAATTGGAGGGCCAGAATATCTCTATGCATATGCACCAAATTACAGAATGAAAGAAGAATTGAGTTATCAAGGTGTAGTTACTGTAGCAACAGAAACGACTTATACTCAAGAATTTGAAACGACTCAATTCAAAGCAACTTTAAGTACAGACTTACCATTTTCTGGTACTCTTGATGTATTGTTATTGGATGAATATGGACAGGAAGTACAGGTTTTTAATATACAAAGCCCCGAAGAAATCACTATTGATCTATTATCTTCTATAGAAGAAAGTGGCTATTATTATTTGGTTTATGATTATGAAGGAGAACTTTATTATGAAGGAGAACTTCCTGAAGCGAAAATAATAGCAAAAGAAGATTTCGAAGATGGTGATTTAGAGCATGAGTTCTTTAACTGGGTAACTGGCGGAGATGCAGTACCTTTTATAGAAAGAACGTATGAAGCTACAGTTTTAAGATTTGGTGATGTAGACGATAATGGGCAAAGTTGGATAGAAACTTCATTTACTCTTGACACTGTTGCTTCATTGTCTTTTAAGGTAAAAGTTTCTTCTGAGGCAAATTGGGATTTCTTTAAAGTATACATTGATGGTGTGGAAAAATTAAGGTTAAGTGAAATAAGCAGCGATTGGATGACTTATAATTTTGAGTTGGATCAAGGCAATCACACCGTAAGGTTTGCTTATGAAAAAGATGATGATATTAGCCATGGTTACGATACTGCCTGGCTCGATGACATAGTATTAGGTGAGCCGTTTGGTATAAGTGGGGAGATAACAATAAATGACGAAAGTATTCCTGTTTTTAGAGTAATAAGTGGAGAAGGTATGGGCTTCATAGATGAATATGGAGGATTAGGAGTTCCTTGGACAATTTTCTAATTACAGTAAATGAAAATAGTTCTTTTTTCAATCAATGCAGTTCGACTCAATAATATTGATGTTTGAGAGCATACATTTTATAAAATGTTCGTTTAAAGAAAAGGCTACTGGAAATTCTCTAGTAGCCTTTTCTTATATTAACAAATTTATATACGTAGTCTTATTATTTCTGTTTTGAGATTGTATTTCTCACTTTAATATCCTCATACAATTAAACACAGCTAATAGAGATATTCCAACATCTGCAAATACTGCCCCCCACATATTTGCTAATCCTAAAACAGCTAGAATGAGGAATAAAATCTTAACTGCTAAAATAAATATTATATTTTGCCATATAATCTTAATAGTTTTTCGTGAAATGTTAATTGCGTCTATTATCTTGGAAATATCATCCTCCATAATAACAACGTCCGCTGCTTCTATAGCAGCATCAGAACCTAATCCTCCCATTGCAATCCCAACATCAGTTCTTGCAAGAACTGGGGCATCGTTAATACCATCTCCAACAAAAGCAACGGTATGTACATTATTTAAATATCTTTCTAATAGAGCTACTTTATCTTCTGGGAGTAAATTTGCATAGTATTCATCCACACCAAGTTCTAACCCTACTTTTCTTGCTGTTTCTTCATTATCTCCTGTCAATAAAACTGTTTTCTTTATTCCTAACTTTTTCAATTTATTTATAGTATCCTTTGCCTTTGGCCTTATCTTATCTGAAATCTTAATATACCCTGCAAAGCTGTCATTAATTCCAACATATACAATAGTTCCATTTGGCTCTAGTTCTGGAATATTTATACCATTTTCTTTCATTAAATCTATATTACCAACTAATACTGTCTCACCATTTATTTTAGCCCTAACCCCTTTTCCAACTATCTCTTGATATTCCTGTATTAACTTTTCATCTATATTATCGTTATAATATTCCTTGATTGATGTTGCAATAGGATGATTTGAATGGCTTTCTGCATAGGCTGCTATTTTCAAAAGTTCATGGCTGTTAATCCCGTTGTAAGCTTTAACCTCAGTAACCTCGAATACCCCTTCAGTTAGAGTTCCGGTTTTATCAAAAATTATTGTATCTATTTTTTTTAATGTTTCAAGATAGTTTCCACCTTTAACAAGCACTCCTTTTTTAGATAGCTTACCAATCCCAGCAAAGTACCCTAATGGAATTGACAACACTAAAGCACAGGGACACGAAATAACAAGAAAAACTAAAGCCCTATACAACCATTGTTTAAATGGTCCTCCGAATACTAATGGTGGAAGAATAGCTAAAGCAATTGCAGAAAATACAACAATTGGTGTATAATACCTTGAAAATTTTGAGATGATTTTTTCCGTCTTTGCCTTCTTACTTGAGGCATTTTCAACAATCTCTAATATCTTAGAGTAAGTAGACTGACTGTATTCTTTCTCAACTTTTACGGTAATTGAACCATTAAGATTCACAAATCCACTTAATACCTCATCCCCTTCTTTAATTGTCTTTGGAACAGGTTCACCAGTTAGGGCTGAAGTATCTACCATTGTAGATCCTCTTATTACTACCCCGTCTAGTGGAATTCTTTCTCCGGGCTTAACCAAAATTAATTGTCCTACACTGACCTCTTGTGGTGAAACTTTATAAGTTCTGTCATTATCTATAATATTGGCATAATCAGGTCTTATCTCAAGCAATGATTTTATTGATCTTCTTGAATTATCCACAGCAAGATTTTGTAACAACTCCCCAATCTCATAAAAAATCATAACTCCCACTGCTTCAGCAAATTGCCCAATAGAGAATGCACCAATTGTCGCAATACTCATAAGAAAGTTTTCATCAAAAATCAAGCCT
>NZ_DAOPSE010000073.1:0-3838 GCF_035349255.1 Defluviitoga sp.
ATATATATGTGAGGGCTGGAGAAATAGTTGGATTAGCGGGTATTGAGGGAAATGGTCAACTTGAACTGGTCCAAACTATCATTGGAGAATCTCAATCACTCAATGGAAAAATATATATAGACAAAAATGAAATTACAAATAGTGAGATTAAAGAAAGAAGGTTTTTAATTAGTTATATTCCTTCAGATAGGAAAAAATATGGTTTGGCTTTAACTGCAACTTTAACAGAAAATCTTTCTATGACACACCATCTCGGCAATAAATTGAGTAGCTTTAAATACTTTATAAATTGGACAAAGGCAAAGGTTCTTTCAAATAACCTTTTGAATCAATACAACATTGTTGCAAGAGGAATTAATGATATGCCTAAACACCTCTCTGGAGGTAATCAACAGAAAGTAATTTTGGCTAGAGAATTTAGTCTTGATGCGCCTTTTTTGCTTCTTGATCAGCCTACACGAGGTTTAGATGTTGGATCAATCGAATATGTACACAACGTTATACTAAAGATGAGAGAAAAAGGAAAAGCTATCTTATTAATTTCTGCCGATTTAGACGAACTTTTATCTTTAAGCGACAGAGTTTATGTAATAAGAAATGGGAAAATTGTAGTAGAGTTAGATCCAACAGTTCATAGTAAAGAAGAAGTTGGAGAGTATATGTTGGGGGGAAAAGAATGAAAAGCTTAAATAAAATTCTTACCGGAATTATTGGAATAATATTCTCTTTGCTGGTTGGAGCATTATTAATAAAAATCCAAGGGAATTCCCCTATTAACGCCTATAAAGCCCTATACGATTACGGGTTAGGTTCGTGGTTTTCTATAACTTCAACACTTAACAACTCTACCCCTTTAATATTAACGGGTATAGCAGCAGCAATTGCATTTAGTTCTAATGTGAATAATCTTGGACAGCCTGGACAACTAATAATTGGAGCTTTAAGCGCTGCTCTATTGGGATATTATCTTCCCTTTCCTGGTTGGTTTGGAATAATTACCATTTTAATACTTTCTGGAATCATAGGCGGTCTTTACGCTTCAATTGCGGGTATACTTAAAAAGTTATATAAAATGGACGAAATGCTAACGACTTTGATGCTCAATTTTATAGCTGATTACTTAACTCTATATTTAGCTACCTATCCTTTCCTAGATAAAAAGTCATATGTTCCTGCTACAAAGATGATAAAAAAAGAATACTTTCTCCCTTCTTTTAAATACCTGAATTCTAGCTTTTTCATCGCAATTTTTGTTGTTTTGATATCTTATTTTGTTGTTAAATATTTTAAAAAAGGATATGAATGGAGAATGATGGGACATAATCCCGATTTTTCTAGAATAGGTGGTTGTGACAATGAACAAAATTTGATGTGGGTTATGTTTTATACTGGTTTTCTTAGTGGCCTCGCTGGAGCTTTACTTATTCTGGGAGGCACACAACATAGGTTTATTAAAGGTATAGGTGCTAATTATGGATGGGATGGTGTAATGCTCTCCATAGTTGGTGCTAATGGGATACTCGAAACTTCGTTCTTTTCTTTATTTTTTGGTTTCTTAAAATCAGGTGGAGTTGGAATGGAATTTGAAGCTTCTATCCCTTCAGAGTTTATCATGGTCCTTCAAGCTACCATTGTTTTACTAGTCGTCTCAACTAGAAGTGTTTTTTCTTATTACGGAGACAAGATAAAAGCTTACTCAAAAACTCAAAAGGTTGTGAAAGCTCATGAATAACATATTAATTTCAATAATAAGAGATAGCTTTAGTAGTGCCACTCCTATTCTCCTTTCAGCTTTGGGAGGTACTTTTACTTTTTATGCAAATGTTTTCAATATTTCTATGGAAGGAATGATGTTAATAGGGGCATTCTTCGGTGTTTTAGGAAGTTTTTACTTTCAAAGTTGGGTGATGGGATTTCTATTTGCATTAATTTCCGGAGTCGTAGCCTCTCTAATATTTTCACTTTTTGCAATCTTATTAAAAACAGACGAATTCTTGACAGGTATTGGAATGAATATGCTAGCTCTTGGAGGAACTACATATCTTTTGAGAAATTTGTTCAACGTTAAAGGAGCTTTCATATCTCCACAAATTAAGTCTCTACCAACCTGGGATATTCCTGGCCTAAATAAAATTCCTGTCGTTTCAAATATATTAAATAAACATCCATTCATTGTCTATATAGCAATCATTTTAGCTTTCTTCGTCGATTTTATAATTTTTCATACTAAATTTGGTCTTAGACTTAGGGCAACGGGCGAAGATCAAGAAACAGCTCGTTCCCTAGGAATTAATCCGGAAAAAATAAAATTTAGTTCTATCTTACTTTCTGGTATTTTCTCAGCAGCAGCAGGTACTTTTTTATCTCTTGGCTATGTAACCTTGTTCAGTGAAAACATGTCAAATGGTCGAGGCTGGATTTCTTTGGCAATTATCGTGCTAGTGCGTGGAAGACCTCTTGGAATATTACTCATGTCTTTAATATTTGGTTTTTTTGAAAGCGCTGCTTTTAGTTTACAAAATATAAATATCCCATCTCAAATTACATCTATGATTCCTTACATCGTCACTATACTTGCCCTTTTTATTTATAGTGTTTATAAAGAAAAAAGTACAAGATCTGCAAAGAAAGAAGTTGAGAAAATAAAAGAAATTTGAGTTTAAACGTTATTAACTCTTGTCAACTACCTGTAATTATTCACAATAAGATTTGCAAATCTTTTTTAGAAATGTTAAACTAATAATAGTAAAGGAAAACGTTTGCAAGATAGATTTAACAGAAAAAACGGAAAAACAAGAAAAAGCGTTTATTTTGTGGAATTATTTATGAAAACGTTTGCTTTAAAAAATTAACAAGGTGGTTTGTATGCCTGATAAAATAACCATTAAAGATATTGCTAAAGAAGCCGGGGTGTCTATTTCAACAGTTTCAAGAGTGATAAATGGTTCCTCTCCTGTAAAAAAACAAACAAAAGAAAAGGTTCTAAAGGCGATCGACAAATTAAATTATTACCCAGATGCTCTTGCAAGAAGTCTAAGGGTGGGATATACAGATACCATAGGAATAATAATACCTAATATTGCTAACCCATTTTTTGCAACGCTTGTTAGAGGTGCTGAGGATTATCTTAGATCAAAAGGTTATTCAGTAATAATTTGTAACTCGGATAATGCTGTTGATCAAGAAGAAAAATTGTTTAATATTCTAGCAGAAAAAAAAGTTGATGGAATATTATATTCTGGTATTGGTGACCATATTGACAAATTTAATCAAATAAATATTCCTATAGTTTTTATAGATAGAGTGATAAAGGACAACCGATTTTCTTATGTGTCTTCAAACCATTACAAGGGAATGGAAGATCTTTTAAATTATTTATATTCTACGAATCACAAAAAATACGTTTTCATCAGCGGGAAAAAAGAAATATTTAGTGCCTTCGAAAGGTTAAGAGCTTTTGAAGATTTCACCAAAAAATATAATGTTGAGTATGAACTCTTGGAAGGTGAATATACTTACAAATCTGGTCTAATCAATGGAAAGAAAATTAAAAAAATACCCGATGTAGTCGTCTGTTCAAATGATCTGATTGCCTATGGGGTTGTAGAAAGTTTCAAGGAACGAAAGATAAAAGTCCCCGAGGATGTAAGTGTAACTGGATATGATGACATAATGTTTAGCAAGATGTTTTCTCCCGCATTAACAACTGTTAGTCAACCAATATATGAAATGGGAAAAGTCGCTGCTGAAATAATATACAGATTACTTATAAAAAAAGATGATTACATGCCTGTAAAACTTTTTCAAAATCAACTTGTAGTTAGAGAAAGCACGAGAA
>NZ_DAOPSE010000074.1:0-3813 GCF_035349255.1 Defluviitoga sp.
AAACACCATTCTTATCTTTATTGAAACCTAAAAGAAGGGCGATAGAATCATCTAGAGGATTACTTAGATTTTCATAAACCTCTTCTAAATAATCACTTAAAAATATGAAGTTTATTTCTGAAAAATAGGGAATTACATCGTTTTCCATCTCTTGTCTTACAAGAATACTAGTTTTTGTATAGTTATCTATTATAATGTAAACATGTTTTGTGTCTTTATGAAGATTCAAAGCTGCAGACAATGTATTTTTAATATCTAATATTTCTACAACTCCACTAGCATAATCTTTACTGTCTAAGTTGTATTCTTCAAAATAATTAATCCCACAAAATATTATTGGCAAACCATTAAAAAAGGAATCATAATTTTCCAGAACAAAATCAAAAGCATCGTTGTCTAATACAACAACAGCATCAAATTTAACTTTTTCAAATTTTTTAAACAGATACTCCTTGAATAACTCTAATGAATAAGATTCTCCAAACCTTTTTGCATCCAAATATTCTACGTAAATTTCTAAATCTTCCTGCTTACTTAACACCGAAAAAAGACCGTCTAGTTCTTCGTCAGACCAAGATAAACCTGGATTATATGAATTTAGAACTAATAAAGAATTCTGAGAAAAGAAGGTTAAGCTTATTTGTACAAACAATAATAAAATCACATATATTTTAGAGTGCTTAATTTTTATACCCCCTTATTATCAAAAAGATAGTATCAGTCTTTTTCAGCAATATTTAATAGTAAAAATATAGTTAAGCCCCCTATAATAATATTATAACATCTTTCAATCTATATAACTCAATAAAATGAAAAGAAAGTGATATAATGGTCATTTGTTTTAAGTTGATTCGTTCTAGAACCATTATCTAAACTAAACCTTATTGATGTTAACACAATATTATTCAATCCTTATTGTGTTTGTAATTTATTTTTTTTATCATAATTGTGAGCATTGACCATTCAATGTATCTCTCAAATTCGATCTATCTTTATGACTCAATATGCTCCTTTCGAACGAAGTTTATTTGATGTATCATCGAAAACTTAGAGCGTAAGGAGGGGGTAATATGTCAAAAAGTTGGTTGATTGTTATTGGCATTTATTTGTTACTTATGGGGATTGTCGGTTTGTTTGTAGCAACGATGCCGAATTGGCATGCATGGATTGATTTAGTAATTGGAATTATTGGTTTAATAGTTGGTGCAACAGACAAAGGCAAAAAGAGTTCATAGTATAGTTAAGCAACAAAAAATATATAGCATAATAATAGATATGACAAAAAGGGCAATAAAGATGCCCTTTTTGTTTTAGTAACAAATTGAAAAAGAGGTGGTAATGTGCCATTTGATGGCTTAGTATTATATAAAATCTTACGAGAAGCAAAAGAACATCTTATAGGAGAAAGAATTAGAAACGTTTATCAACCAGTTTATTATCAAGTATTACTGCAGTTATCCAAAAATTATTTGTTATTTTCCATGCAAAATCCTTCTTATATGCTTTTGTTAGCTGAAAAACCTGATATACCGATGGAACCAGCTCATTTTGCTCAATTCTTAAGAAAAAGAATCAGAAACGGTAGGATCATAAATATCGAACAATTAGGCATAGATAGATTGGGCTTTATTGAAATAGAAAACTTTGATGAAGAAAGAGCAGATAAGGTTAGCTATAAACTTTACTTCGAATTGATGGGAAGAAATTCTAACTTGATACTTGTTAATGAAGAAGGAAACATTGAAGAATCATATAAACATGTGCATGATGAATTTAGACCTATTTTACCAGGTAATAAATTTGTGCCATATTATGATGATTCAAAATTAAATATTTTGAAAGACGATATCAAGGTTTTAGATGATTCTTTTTTAAATAATCTGATGGGATTTTCTAAAAAATCTAAAGATTTTTTGAAAATTATAGGCATTGAAAAAGCTCTCCAAGATCTCCAAAAACCCTATTTGTTTTTCTTTAAAGATAATAACAAATTTGACGCAGTAGCCATAACACCTAACAGTTTCACTTATGAAAAGTTAAGTCCTTCAGAAGCTATACTCAAAGTATTTCAAGAAAGAGCGAATCAATCTAGATTTTTGGAGATACAGAAGTATCTGGAAAAAATTGTTAACAATCTTATTGATAAATCAGAAAAAACTAAAGATCTGATTTTAAAGGATTTATCTGAAGAAGAGCTTTTGGAAGAACTTGAAACAAAAGGTAAATTGCTTCAGAGCTATTTATTTAAAATAAAAAAAGGAGACAAATATCTTCCTGTAATTGATTGGAACAGTGGGTTGGAGATTGTTATAGAAATAGATCCTTTATTATCTCCAACACAAAATTTAGAAAAGTACTATAAAGAGGTAAAACGCATTAAGAAAAAAGTCGAGTTTGCTAAGAAAAGAATTAAGGAAATTAATAATGAGCTGGAGTATCTTTATCAGCTTTTAGAAACAATTACCTCAGCCCAAGACCTTGAAACTTTAATAGAAATAAGGGAAGAAATGAAAGAACAAGGTTTAATTAGAGAAACTAAAAAACCTAAAAGAGAAAAAAAGTTCGAAACATCTTACAGAAAATATGAGTATGAAGGTTTTGAAATGTTAGTGGGTAAAAATAATAAACAAAATGATGATTTAACAAGATCGGCATCAAGAGAAGACATTTGGCTCCATACACATGAAATTCCGGGTTCTCATGTGATAATTAAATCCGCAGGAAGAGACGTACCAGAGCAAGTAATCAAGTATGCAGCACAAATAGCTGCTACATTTTCAAAGGCTAAAATGTCCTCTAATGTAGCTGTTGATTACACTCAAAGAAAAAACGTATGGAAACCAAAAGGAGCTAAACCCGGGATGTGGCTATATGAAAACTATGAAACAATTATAGTTGAGCCCTTAAAGGATATATTTTAATTATTAACCTTTTTAAATATGTTTGATATTTATTTTTTATAACCTAGCAAACGAGATATTTTTCTCGTACAATCCACAACAAACCTTGCATATTCGTCAACTTTCGTCTCTTTAGCTTGAGATGTACTCATAGAAATACTAACAGCCGCAATAACTTGATTGTCATAATTGAAAATGGGTGCCCCAATACAAAAAATACCATTTTCATTTTCTTCATTATCTACTGCGTAGCCCATTTTTCTTATTTCTGATAATTGTTTTTTTAATTTTTCTGGATCTGTAATTGTGTTTCTTGCCCTTTTTTCTAACTGTGCCGTTCTTAAATATTCTTCCAATTCTTGTTGAGGTAAATAGGCTAAAATTGCCTTTCCGAAACCAGTTGCATATAAGTTCATTCTCATTCCTATCTTTGACATCATAGGCAAAGAATGAGGACCTTCAATCTTTTCTATATATACCCCTTCATCACCATCTTTTACAACTAAGTGAACAGTTTGACCAGTTTTGACCATTAAATCAACTAGATGTGGTTGGGCTAGGTCTCTAAGATTTATCTTTTTTAAGATAATGCTTCCATATTCCACAAGTTTAAAGCTGGGAATATATGTTCTATCTTTATTTTTAGTTAACAGTTCTCCTCTATACAAATCATCTAAGTATTTATATGCATTAGATATCGACATCTCAAATTCACGAGCAATTTCTGTAGCACTTACTGGCGTAGGAGAATTAACAATATAATCAAGTATGGCTATAACATTTCTTACAGTTTGAATTAATATTCACCTTCCTAAAAAATATTCTAAAAACAATTATACTATATATTATTAAATAAATAGTAAATAATTGTCATTCTACCTTGTAAATCCATCATTATTTCCAAAAAAAGCTT
>NZ_DAOPSE010000075.1:0-3705 GCF_035349255.1 Defluviitoga sp.
GCGGTAATCCTCTTTCTCTTCATTCTCATTACTTTGAATCTAATAAGTATGTTTGTGATGATCCTTCTAATTGTCCTTTAAACAAACATAATTGTTATGCTTACAAAAACTTTTCTAAAGATGATTTTCGTAGTTCTTTGAACAGAGATTCTTCTTCTTTCAAAAAGGTTTACAACAAACGTACCCTCATTGAATCTATATTTTCTAAGTTGGCTGATATGACTAATTCTACTTCTTTGAGATTTATCAATGCTGTTGAAGTTGAGTGTAATCTTTCTAACCTTTATCTTATTGCTTCAGCTTTCTTAGCTCATAATATGGGTAGAGATGATTTGCTTGGTTCACCTAAAACATTAATGTATGAAACAGCTTGCTTGTAATTGATACTCTCACTTAATTTATTTCTTTTTAATAGGCAGTTATTCATTAACTGTATCGTTTTTATTCCTGTTTTTTGTCAAAATTCTTTACTTCTTTTAACTTTTACTTTTTCTTCATCTTTTTTGTAATTTTCAAAGATTTTTTTTGATTCTAACCATTTATTTTGATATTTTTTCTTTTTTATTTACTTCTTTTACACTTTTTTAATCTGAATGTTTTGTCATTTCTAAAGTGGGTATAATTAAAACTAATTAAAACAGCTTTCTAAAAAGTAAAATTTTTTAGGATTTCAATAAATAACTAAATCAAATTTATTTGACATTTCAACTCGTTAATGTTCTTTAAAACTCTAAAGATGAATGACGTAAAGGTGGTCTACCTCCCTTCCTAGAAACACATAAAGAAGCTATCTCATTAGCCACTTCTCCAGACTTCTTTAAATCAAATTTGTTTTTGATGTATCCCTTTACAAAGGCAGCTGCAAACGCATCCCCTGCTCCAGTTGTGTCTGGATTAGAAATTTGATTTCTGCTTTGAATTGTAAAAAAAACCTTATCTGTAGCAACTATGCACCCTTTCTCACCTAGTTTTAAAACAACCGTAGGATAAAACCGTAGAAGTGATTTAACAATTTCTTCTTCTTTATTTGTCCCAGTTAATATTTTTCCTTCTTCAAAATTTGGAAATATAATATCAATTCCTTTGGTAACATCTAAAAATTTTTGGGGCCAAATTCTCTAATAAATGAATAAGAAGAAGGGTCAACAGAAACAGTTAATCCCCTTTCCCTACACTTTTCTAAAATGGTTAGAGTAGAATCCAATAATGTTTGGCTTCCAAAAAAGCTGTATCCTGTAAGATGAAGATGCTGAGCATTTGAAGGAAATTCTTTAGGAATATCGCTTGCTCTAATTGTTAGATTGGCTCCTCTATCAGTAATCATAGTCCTTTCTCCTCGTTTGTCGATAAGAATAATTATTTTACCTGAAGCTTCACCCTTTCCTTCTATCAAAATGCTCTTTACACCATATTTTTCTAAATCTTTCTTCAAAAAAATACCTGCAAAATCATCTCCAATTTTGCCAATAAACAGGACATTATCATCTAAGTAAGATAACCAACTTGCAAAATTGGCAGCTGAACCTCCTCCTTCTATGGCAATACTTCCAATTGCATCACTTCCATAATTTAATGCACTTTCCACTTTTACCAAAATATCCATCATTACATCTCCAAAAACTAATGTCATTATATGTTCCTCCTACTAAGTGCTTTTGCAATTTCACACCCAACAGATAAATTATTTTTAATTAAGGCAATATTTGACATAACAGTTTCTCCACCTGTCTCTTCATTCAAACGCTTTAATAAATATGGAGTAACATTTTTACCAGATATATTTTTTTCTTTTGTTTCTCTTAATAATTTTTGAAGAAGATGATTAAAATCAGTCTTAGTTAGTTCATATTGCTTTGGTATAGGAACTGTTACTAAAACTCCTCCCGGTATGTTTAATTTTTCCTTGATCTTCATTACTTCAAAAATTTCTTCAGGAGAATCAATACGATAATCAACTTTAATACCACTTTCTCTAAAATAAAAAGCTGGAAAATCTTCTGTTTGATAGCCCAGTACTGGAACGCCTAAAGTTTCTAATAATTCTCTTGTTCTTGATATATCAATAATGGCTTTAGCACCAGCGCATACTACTACTACTCTATATGTTGATAATGCTTTAAGATCGGCGGAAATATCTAAAGTTTCAGTAAAATTCGAATGAACTCCTCCGATTCCCCCTGTAACAAAAACTTTAATCCCTACAATTTCTGCTATTTGCATTGTAGAAGCAACAGTTGTTCCACCATTTATTTTCTTTGCTAATAATAAAGGGAGATCCCTTAAGCTAGCTTTTACTATCTTTTTATCGGTTGCTAAAATCTCTAGGTCTTCTCTTTCCATTCCAACCTTTATATAGCCATCTAAAATAGCTATTGTTGCAGGAACTACACCTGATTTTTTGGTTTGTTCCTCAATCTCAAGAGCCAGGTTATAATTTTGA
The DNA here is from genome assembly GCF_035349255.1 of Defluviitoga sp. Lineage (NCBI taxonomy): Bacteria > Thermotogati > Thermotogota > Thermotogae > Petrotogales > Petrotogaceae > Defluviitoga > Defluviitoga sp. The sequence continues at coordinate 2,441 of NZ_DAOPSE010000075.1, forward strand.
GGATAAGGGAACCCGTGAGCAATTAAAGTTGACTCTAAAGCTACAACTGGATGATTATTTTGTAATGCTGTTTTGACCTTGTCATTAATCTTAACTAATTCATTAATTTCTTTTGAACTATTCATAAAGTAAAACCTCCTTGTTTTTATGTTGTTACTCACTTTAGAAATTCTAAAACGTACTTCCTGTTTCTTCTATTGGTAATAATCACCTCCTTCCTTATTGTTTGTTACTCACTTTAGAAATTCTAAGACAAACATTTGACGTATATTTAATCCTTCCTATTGTTGACATTTACCTCCTTACGATATAATCTCTTTGGCATTATTAATTCACTAAATCGTAAGGAGGTTTTACAAATGTCTTACTACTCTAATGCTTCTCAACTTTATTTCGATTTCGTTTATGATCAATATCTTAATGAACATTCTGAATCTAAATATCTTCTTGATTTAATCAATGTTATCGATTGGTCTGTTGTTCCTAATTTTATCCATAAGCGCGGTAGACTCGGTTATTCTAATCAGTCTATCCTTAAAGCTTTGTTCGTTCAAAAGGTTAAAGGGTTTAATACGAGAGAATTGATTTATTTCCTTAGAACTAATCCTCAATTCGCTCAAGCTATTGGATTTGATCCTATCAATAACTTTGTCCCTTCTGAGGCTACTTTCTCTGTCTTTAAAAAGAAATTTGATACTTCTCTTTTGTTTGAGATTATTGCTCACTCTATTCAAAAGGGTATTGATGAGGGCATTTTCGATCCTAATAATCTGTGTATCGATTCTTATCCTATTTCTTTTCGTTCTTTCTTTAACAACAAAAAGAGTCATGGTAAATTCATGAATCAAAAAGTGTATTATTCTCATCCTATCCAAGCTAACTTTGGCGTTAAACCTGTTTCTAACTCTAAACCTGTTTACGATAAAAACGGTAATCAAAAGCAATCTATTTCTTATTTCGGTTTTAAAGCTCATACGCTTTCTTTTTTTAATGTCCCTATTTTTACCTTTGTTTCTCCCGCTAGTCATCACGATAAGAATTATGCTTTCCCTTTGTTGCATAAGACCATCGATCTTTTGAATCTTCATGGTTTTAATTTGTTGGCTGATGCTGCTTATGATTCTCATGATGTTTACGACTTTGTACATTTAGAGACTGATTCTATCGCTTTTATTCCTCTTAGAATTTCTTCTAAGAAACCTTTCCTTTTTTTATCTTATTGCTTCAGCTTTCTTAGCTCATAATATGGGTAGAGATGATTTGCT
>NZ_DAOPSE010000076.1:0-3378 GCF_035349255.1 Defluviitoga sp.
GCACAAAAAGAACCATTGTTTCACCTAAAGTTACTACATCCATTATAATCACCACCATTAATAATACAAAAAATACTAGTTAATATTTTTAATTAATACTTTTTTTACTATTGCTAAGTAGTTTAAATATGTAGGGAGCAGAATACAAAACAACTATTATAATAACTAAAATAGCTGAAATTGGTCTTGCCAAAAACGGCAAAAAACTTCCATTAGACTTGATTAACCCAATTCTTAAATTATTCTCAACCATAGGACCCAAAATAATTCCTAAAATCATTGGAGGAGTTGGAACATTTATTTTGTTTAATAAATAACCAATTAATCCAAAAATTATCATAATCACAATGTCAAACACACTATTTCTAATTGCATAAGCTCCTACAAATGAAAAAACAGTTACAATTGGAGCAATAATATTTTGTGGAAGTTTTAATACAATACCAAATAATTTAATTCCAACATATCCAACAATTATGAGCAATAACTGTGAAATTATCGCTATGGAAAATAATCCCTTAATTATCTCAGGATTATTTTGAAAAACTAATGGACCAGGTTGTAAATTATACATTAACATGATTCCTAGAACAATCGCTGTTATTGAATCTCCCGGTATACCAAAAACAAGAGCAGGAATCCATGTCCCTCCTAATGCGGCATTATTTGCAGATGTAGGAGCTATAACCCCCTCCATACTCCCTGTTCCAAACTTTTCTGGTTCTTTTGAACTATTTTTTGCAACTCCATAAGAAACCCATGCAGCAATATCAGCACCAGCTCCAGGAAGTGCTCCAATAAAAGTCCCTATAACTGAAGATTTAATAAAAGTCCATTTGTTTTTCCATATAATTGTTAGAGCTTCCTTAAAAGGTAATTTAAACTTTCCTTTCACACCAGAGTGTTTCAATTCTGATTTTGAGCTTACAATATTTAACACTTCAGAAAATCCAAATAATCCGATCATAGCAGGAATAAATTCAATTCCTCCTAGTAATTCAATACTTCCAAAAGTAAATCTAGGATATCCTGTTGTTGCATCCATTCCTATAGTTGAAATAAACAAACCCAGGCAAGCAGAAATCAAACCTCTTATAGTATTTCCTTTAGAAAGAATTGCTGCTATACTAAGCCCAAAAATTCCAAGCCAAAAATATTCATAGTGTGTAAACTTCAAGGCGAAGTTAGCCAAAAAAGGGGCTAATAACATTAAAGCTAACACTCCAACTAATCCACCTAACGATGAACAGATAAGGTCTATAGTTAAGGCTAACCCTCCCTTACCTTGTTTTGCTAATTCATAGCCATCTAAAATTGCAGCACCAGAAGAAGGTGTTCCAGGCATTTTTAAAAGAGTCGCAGGTATATCGCCAGCAAAAATTGAAGTAAAAGAAACTCCTAGAACCATAGCAAAACCTGCTAATGGATTCATATAGTAACTGATTGGAGCAATTAGAGCCACAGCCATAGTAGCAGTTAAGCCGGGAATTCCTCCTACAAATACACCTAAAAACATCGATAAAATCCATGGAATCAAAATTTCTAGAGAAAAAAGATCCATAATAGTCATAGTCGTCCTCCTTATCAATCTTTTGATTTGGCCTTTTCAAATATATTTATTAGCAAAGCTTTTTCACCATTTTTTATCAATTTCAAATGGAACTGAATAATCCAGTTGGAAACGATACATTAAAGAAAAACTGAAAGACAACTAAAATGATAACCAATACAATTAGGGAAATCCCAATACTTGTTAAAAATTTGACTCTTAATCTTAACATTAATATTACTAATAAAATTAATGTACATATTATAAAACCAAAATAATTAAGTAAAATAACATATATTAATGAAGAAAAAAGAAAAAAAATAATATTTTTATTCTCCCAACTTTTGAACCAACTTAAATTTATTTTAAAAGTATTTCCACTCATGAAGGAGCATATTATTTCATACACACCAGCTATTAAAAAAACTATTCCTAGAATTACTGGAAAAAATGCTGGGCCAGGTAATCTTATACCACTTACTTCAAAAGAGGGGAACTTTATTGCTTGATAAAAATCGATAATAGCTATTAAAACAAGTGTTAACCCAAACCAAAAATTACCCTTTTGTTTTTTCATTTATAATCCTCCATTTATCATTTTTGGAAAAATTTTTATAATCTAATTTAAGTATAGGTCAACAAATAAATAATTTCTCAATTCTAGTATACAAAAAGGCATTTATCTTCTTTTATAATGTATTAATTTTTGTATAATAAACATAGTTGCGTTTCATTAATTTTTAAGAAGATAAATGCTTGACAATTAGATACAATTAAATTATAAATAAAAATATTATTCAGTCCTATTTTTCCAAAAAAAAGCCATGAGTTTTAAATCTTCGTAATTTAATTAAATATATCCTCCCAATTGAAGAAGATGCTTCCATTCACCATCTTCTTTTTTTACAAATTCAAAAAAAGATTCTGGATCTCTTATTTTTATACCAAAACCATTTTTCTTCATAAAATCAATAAAAGTCTCTTTGTTGACTACTTTCAGCATGTTTTGATAAATTATATTAATAATTTCTTTTGGAGTTCCTTTCGGAGCAGCCAATCCTCTCCAAGTTCCTGAAGACCAATCTATCCCTTGCTCTTTTAATGTAGGTACATCAGGAAATTCAGAGAGACGTTCATCAGACATTACCGCCAAAGCTCTTACTTCTCCAGCTTTAATCTGAGGGGAAACTTCTGCAATACTACAAGTAATAACATCAACGTGTCCTCCTAATAATTCAACCAAAGCGGGAGCAGCTCCATCTGTTGGAACCCACAATACATTACTTGGAGAAATTCCTGCTTTGTCCAACATACCGACACGACTCAGATCCCATACTGAAGCCGGTCCAGAACCAGAGAATTTATATTTTCCAGGATTAACTTTTATATCCTCAAGTAAATCATTTATTGTATTCCAAGGAGCATCTTTTCTTACAACTACGCCGGCAGGATCTTCATTTACTTGAATTATGTACTCAAAATTTTCATAATTTACTTTAGCAAAACCAAGCCAATGAAGTGTTGCCAATTCTTGAGTTACAAATGTTAAAGTATAACCGTCTGGTTTTGCATATGCTCCCGCAGTGTGCCCTACTGCTCCTCCTCCTCCTGGTTTATTCAATACTACAAAAGGTTTACCAAATTCTTCTTCTAATCCATTTGCAATAACCCTTGCTATTCTATCACTTCCTCCACCAGCTGACCATGGACAAATAATCGTTACCGCTTTTGTAGGATAGTTTGCAAAAGAACTCAAAAATAATAGAACTAATACTAAAAAAGTAACTAAATACTTTTTCATTTTCTCACCTCCAAAATAAATTTGTAAA
>NZ_DAOPSE010000077.1:0-3226 GCF_035349255.1 Defluviitoga sp.
TTTTTGATTTTTACATAGAATTATCAAAAAATGTTCCTAATGATTATCCTGTATATTTATACAACTTTCCTAATGCCACAGGTAATGATATTAGTCCTCAAGTATTGAAAAAATTAATTGAAGAAAGAGAAAATATAGTAGGTATTAAATACAGCTCCGATAACATTATGAGAATGCAGGAATATTTAAAACTGCAAAGTCCTAATTTTAAAATATACTCGGGAGCTGATCAATTATTTCTTCCTATGCTTTGTTTAGGTTGCGATGGCCTTGTTTCTGGTAATGCAAACATTTTCCCAGAATTATTTGTTTCAATATTTGAAAGTTATTCAAAAAGCGATTATAAGACCGCTAAACTTTTACATCAGTATGGTAATGAAATTGCCAAACTTTTCAAATATGGAAATATTCCTGCCATTAAGGCAGGAATGGAATTTAGGGGTCTAAATGGAGGTTTTGTGAGAAAACCTCTTGAAGGTTTGACTAAAGATGAGTTTGACAAATTACAAGATGAGTTTTCAATAATTTTTAATTGTGTAATCGATAATTTACAAAAAAATTAAGAATTCAGGATTTCTAGATTTCAAATAAGGATTTAATTTTATCTTTTCAACTTAACAAAATTACTTTCAGGAGGTCGTACTATGAAAAAAAGAAAAGTTGGTATTATCACATTTTCAGACGGTAGAGATTTTGTTCATGAAGAGACACTAGAAATGAACAAGAAGTTTGAAGACAGGTTAGCAAAAGCTTTAGAAAACACTGGGGAAATCGAGGTTATTAGAGCTTCAGATATAGTAAATAAACCATCTAAAGCTAAAAAAGCTGGAAAAGAAATGATGAAGGCTGAAGTTGAAATGACAATTTTTAACTATTCAATATGGTGTTGGCCACATTTAAGTGTAATTGCTTCCCTTTATGCTCCGGGGCCATATTTGATATACGGACAAATTAATCCTAAATATCCTGGAATGGTAGGTATGCTTGCAGCTGCTGGAGCTTTAGAACAAATTGGAATTTTTCCAGAAAGAGTGTGGGGAGAACCTGAGGATCCAGAAGTTATGAACAAATTACTTAAATTCGTTAGAGCAGCAAGTGCTGCCCATAGATTAAAAGGTGAAAGATACGGCATGTTTGGTGGAAGACCTATGGGTATGTACACAGCATCAGCAAATGGAGATCAGTGGATGAAAGAATTTGGAATAGATGTTGAACAAATTGATCAATATGCTTTAGTTTTAAAGGCGGAAGAAGTTTCTACCGAAAAGAAAAAGAAAGCAAGAGAGTGGCTTGAAAGATATGCTACCGTTCAATATGATGGAAAAAGGCTAACTCCTGCGATTTTAGAAAAACAGATAGGATTGTATTATGCTGCATTAGAAATAATTAAAGAAGAAGAACTTGACTTTGTTGGATTCAAAGGCCAACCAGAAATGACAAACAATTACGCAACGATGGACATTGCCGAAGCATTTTTAAACGATCCTTATGATTTTGATGGCCCAAAAGAACCTATAGTAGCTGCAACCGAAACCGATATGGACGGTGCATTGACTATGGAAATATTCAAACATATAGCACAAACCCCAGTTCTTTTTGCTGATGTCAGACATTATTTCAAAGAAGAGAAATTGCTTGACCTTGCAAATTCAGGACAACACGCAACATATTTTGCAGGCAAATCAAATAATCCTGAAGAAAACTTGAAAAATGTAATTATACATCCTGAAGATTTCTATTTCCCAGCTGGTGGAGGAGCAGTAAAACATTTTGCCGCCCCAGGAAGGGTAACACTTGCTAGACTTGCAAGACAGGATGGAGAATATGTCATGACTATAGTTCCTGCAGAATTTGTGGAGTTAAGTGATAACGAAAAGAAACGACTTAGCGAGCAGGTCCAAATTGAATGGCCTCATGCATATGCTAAATTAGACACAACAATAGATACTTATCTTGAGTATTATCCTTGTAACCATATACACGGAGTCTATGGAGATTATATTGAAGAATTAGTACATTTTTGTAACATTAAAAATATTTCTTATCAGATTTTAGATTAAAATAGCTAATATAATTGCTTGTGTTAGATTATAAAAGAAATTAGAGGTGAAAAGTAAAAAATGAAAGTAATCAGTAAATCCTTTGTTTTTAATATTATCCCATCTAAACCCAGTTCACATTCTGTTAGTCTATGCAAAATTAACGACAATGAAATATTAGCTTTTTGGTTTGCCGGTTCGTGGGAAGGAGAAAAAGATGTAGATATTTTTTTCTCACGTTATTATATTAAGGATGACAAATGGGATACTCCTGAGTTATTCATTCATGATCCTTCAAGGTCTTTGGGTAATACAGCGCCAGTCATTTTCGGAAGTACACTTAGAGTATATTATTGTGCAATGGACGGTAAGGATTGGACAGAATCATCTTTATGGTACACGGACTCATATGATCAAGGGCATTCTTGGAGAGAACCAAAGCCTTTTTCTCTTCAAGGAGAAAATCTTTTGTTTGGAACTAAAATTCTTAAATTGACTGATAATAGATTTATATTTCCACTGTATGATGAAAAACTATGGGTAAGTACTCCGTACATATCAGATAATATCTTATTGAACAAATGGGAAAAGATGGGAGAAATAAAAACTAAAAAAGGTAATATTCAACAAGATATGGTTGCAATAAACGGGCAAATATTTTCTTTACTTAGAACTCGTGATGGTTTTATCTACAAAACTATCTACGATTCTGAAAAAAAACGATGGAGTAATCCAGTTTCCATTGATATACCAAATCCAAATTCAAGGCTTGCCTTGGGGAAAATTGGAAATTTACTAATTTGTTGTTGCAATCCATTAGGACTCAATAAAGAAAATCTTACTCATGATCCTAGAAAATTATCTGATATCGAAGATGGTTTCTGGGGAAAAAGAGAAAAACTTTCCATATTCGTGTCTAGCGATCAAGGAAATACCTGGCATGAAGAAATGGTTTTAGAAAACAGCAGTGATAAGGAATACTCATATCCTTGGATCCAAATAATAGATGAATCAAAAATAATGATTGCATATACATACGAAAGGCAAAAAATTGCATATGCAATAATCAAAATATAATTCATAGGAGCGGTAAGTATGTATCTAATTGGGATAGATATAGGAACTCAAAGTACCAAAACAGTGATGACTGATGAAAAAGGAAAAGTTATTTCAGAATCAGCTAAAGA
>NZ_DAOPSE010000078.1:0-3138 GCF_035349255.1 Defluviitoga sp.
GACGAAATCGTCTATGCAATTGAAAAATGGGGTATTGAAGGAGTTACAAGCAATCCAAGACACATAAAAAACTCAGGTAAATCTATGGAATATTTTATGAATGAAGCAAAGAAAGTAGTTGAAAATACCAACATAACAGTCAGTGTTGAAGTCGATCCACACCTTAATAAAGCTGAAAAAATCGCAGAAGAAGCTAAAAGAATTGCAAGCATTTCCGAAAATTTTGTTGTAAAAATTCCTGCAACAGAGGAAGGATTATATGCAGTTAAATTATTAAAAGATACATCAGTCAAAGTAAATGTCACGTTAGTATTTAATCCTGTACAAGCTTTACAAGCTGCTAGAATGGGGGCATACTACATTAGTCCATTTGTTGGCTGGAGAGAGGAAAGAGGAGAAAACAATATAAACTATGTTTCAGACATAGTCAATGCAGTTCACAATTATGGATTTAAATCTCAAGTTCTCATTGCAGCAATACGAAACGCCAAACAAATTATCGAAGCTATTAACGCAAAAGCGGATATCTTAACCGCAGGTTTTGAAGTATACAAGAACGCTTTTGATACACCATACACCAAGATGGGGCTAGATATCTTCAGTCAAGCTTGGGATGAAATAAAAAAGCAGGAGGGATGAAAATGGCATTTTACAAATTCTTGGTTCACAAAGAAGGAGACAGTGTAGGAATTGCAACAGATGATCTACAACCACATGAAAAAGTCAAAGGAAAAGTATTAGAAGGTGAAGAAGAATACGAAATAAATGTGCTTATGGAAATACCTTTAGGATACAAAATAAGTTTAAAAGACATCGAAGAGGGAGAAGAAATCATTGAGTATGGAGAAAAAATCGGAAAAGCTATTAAACCTATAAAAAAAGGTGAGATGGTACACGTTCATAACATAAAAAGTATCATATGGGGAGGTAACAAAGATGGAGAATAAGATATTTGGTTATGTCAGAGAAAACGGAAAAATAGGGGTTAGAAACCATGTTTTAATTATCCCTGTTGATGATATATCAAATTCTGCAGCAGTTGCAGTTGAAAATATAATTCATGGAACCTTAGCTATTCCTCACCATTATGGAAGATTGCAGTTTGGTAAAGATCTTGAATTATTTTTCAAAACCATGATTGGAGCTGGTTCTAATCCAAACGTTGCAGCAGCTATAGTTGTAGGAATTGAACCAAAATGGGCAAATAAAATAGCTCAAGGAATTGCTGAAACAGGCAAACCAGTAGAGGCTTTCTACATAGAAAAAAATGGGGAACTCAAAACAATTGAAAAAATGTGCCGTTCTGCTGTTAGAATGGTAGAACATGCAACAAGCTTAAAAAAAGAATGGGTTAATTTTTCTGATATCACAATTAGTTTAAAATGCGGAGAATCTGATACAACCTCAGGATTAGCTTCAAATAGGATAGTTGGCAGATTTACAGAAAAATTTTTACAAAATAATGGAACCGTTCTATTTGGAGAAACAACTGAATTAACAGGAGCAGAGCACATAGTTGCCCAGCGTTTAAAAAAAGAAGAAGACAGAAATAAGTTCTTAAAAATGTTCAATGAATACCAAGAGTTAATCAAAGAACAAGGCGTTGATTTATTAGGTTCACAACCAACTGAAGGCAATATTGCAGGTGGATTAAGTACGATTGAAGAAAAGGCACTTGGAAACATTCAAAAGATTGGAAATGCAAAAATCGATAGTGCATTAGATTATGGTGAACAACCTGTTGGAAAAGGCTTACACTTTATGAACACCTCATCAGCTGCGGCTGAGGCAGTGACACTTTTTGCAGCAGCAGGGGCTGTTGTTCACCTTTTCCCAACAGGTCAAGGAAATATTATTGGTAACCCGATTATTCCTGTAATCAAAATTACTGCAAACCCAAACACGGTCAAATATATGTCAGAACACATTGACCTTGACGCCTCAGGATTATTAAATCTTAGAGAAAATTTGGATCACTATGCCGACTGTTTATGGAATAAAATAATAGAAACTGCAAACGGAAAATTTGTAAAAGCAGAAATACTAAAACATAGAGAGTTTGTCTTAACAAAATTATATCCGAGTGCGTGATAAAATGAAAGAAGTACTCATCCCTTTTGGAAAAAGCAAATTAAAAATTACACTTAAAAATCAAATTGTAGATGTAATAGACACAGATAAAAATAGAAATATCAAACTTACTGATGAAGAGACGATAAAAATCGTTGATTCATTTACAAGATCTTTATCCCTAAAAGACAAAAACGACGTGGCAATAGCCATTCCCGATATCTCTAGACCTAAAATCCCTGAAACTATATTTTGCCGACTTTTGGAAAACTTATTAAAATCCTTTGATGGTTTGATAAAAATATTTGTTGGAACCGGACTGCATAACTTTAGTATTTCAGATAAGGAATTGCTAATACCTAAAAATTATGCCAATAATAAACGGATAAAAGTATATTTTCATGATGCCAAAAGAGGCAACAACGTCTTTCTAGGTAAAACAAAAAGAAACACACCTATTTACATTGAAAAAGAATATTACCTAAGTGATCTAAAAATGTCTATTGGTGTAGTAGAACCTCATCAATTTGCTGGCTTTTCTGGAGGGGCGAAAGGAGTTGCAATAGGATTAGCAAGTGACGAAACAATATCTAAAAACCATAAACTAATAACAGATCCTAGATCTAGAATGGGTGTTATAGCAAATAACCCCCTAAGAGAAGACATTGAAGAAGCTGGATTAATGATAAAAATAGACTATTTAATAAACATCGTAATGAATACAAACAACGAACCTATGCAAATATTTTGTGGAGATAATCCTGATTCGTTTAATGAGGCAGTAAATTACATAAAAAAACTATCAGGTTACCCTGTAAAAAGGAAATATGATTTAGCCATCACTTCTCCTGGCGGATTTCCTCGAGACATAGATCTGTATCAAGCCCAAAAGGCTTTAACTCCTGCATTATCATTTTGTAAACATGGAGGTAGTATCTTACTTGTATCTGAATGTTCTAGAGGATTTGGAGAAACTAGCTATATTGATTTAATAAAAAAATATAAAACTGCTGAAGATGTTATTAATAATTTTGACGCTGAAAACTTCATTGTAGGACCTCATAAAGC
>NZ_DAOPSE010000079.1:0-3084 GCF_035349255.1 Defluviitoga sp.
TTCCGTTTCTATGGCCCTATTCAAGGATCTCTCCTTCTGGCAATTAACCAGCACCCCACCCTTAGAGTCCAGACTTTCCTCAAGATAGACCGTGTATGCCTACTCGTGACCAATCGTCCTACTTACTTTTTGTTTAATTTCAATTTCAAATCGTTTACTACACTTTTTTTGGGACCGTAAACTGCAAAAAACGTATTATTATATCCCGTAAACCATGCACTGACTTGCAACTTTGAATATTCAGTATTGAACTCCCCATAAATAAAAGGAACAGCAGAAAAAACACCTACAAAATTATCAGAATAATGACCTACAAAATTATACCAAAAATTCATTAAAGTAAAAACACTTTCGAAATAGATTACATGAACTTCGTAAATACCTCGATTTTTTTTGAAACTTATTTGCAAATGCACACCTTCTTCAGGTACAGGAGTTTCTAAAACGTTACCATTCCTCATAACAACTCTATTTATATCTACATAACCCTTGGGGGAAAATTCTACAAACTCTTCAATTGAATTGGCTATCACTGTTGTTGAAATACTTATCATTACTACTGCTACCAAAATTATTTTCAACTTCTTTATAAAAATATTCAAATTTTTCATATATTTCCCCCTTGTTCTTTAAATTTAAAAACCTTTTATCGTAATACAACCATTTACCTGCAACCATTGTACCAACAACATTTCTAGGATTAGCAGAAAAAACAATGTGTGACTTCATCCTTTCCATATCTTTAGGTAAAAATTCAGGTGTATCAATATCTAGTACCACTAAATCTGCTTTGAAAGTTGGTTCAAGCCGACCTAATCTTTCTTCTAAGGCGAATCCTCCATTTTCCCAAGCCATTCTTAAAACTTGTTTGATTGTTAACTTATCAGGTCCATATTTATTCTTTTGTAAAATAGCTCCTACCTTCATTTCATTAAAAAAATTCAAAGAATTATTGCTCGCACATCCATCAGTCCCAAAAGTCACATTAACATTTTCATCGATAATATCCACTATTGGAGCAATTCCATTTCCTAATTTCATATTGCTTGTAGGATTATACACAACAGTAACATCGTTCCTAGAAAGCACTTTTATATCATCGATATCCACATGTACACAATGAGCCGCTATTGTTGGTAACTCAAATAAACCAGTTTTTTCTATATCGGTTAAAGAATATTGCTTCTTCTCGTTTTCAGACTCCAATAAATGAATTTGAATATGAGTCTCATATTTTTCGGCTATTTTTGCAATTTCTTTTAGCTTATCAAACGGAACACTATACGGGGCATGTGGACCAAAGCCAACATAAATCCTGTTTTCTAAACCATTAAATTTTTCATAAGTATTTATATTCTCTGTTACTCTTTTATTCCATCCTTCTTGATTATCAAAAGAAATTCCCCGAGAAATATATGCTCTTATACCTAAATCATAAGCTGCCTTAGCAATTTCATCTGTAAACATATACATATCAACAAAAGTTGTTATACCATTTGAAATCATCTCTAAAATAGAAACTACAGCACCATAATAAGCCATATCGCTTTTCAAAAAATCTTCACGTGGCAACATTTTTTTGAACAACCATTCTTCAAAAGAAGAATCATCCGCAATTCCTCTGAAGTAAGACATAACAGAGTGAGTATGCATATTAACAAAGCCCGGAACTATTAGCTTGCCTGATAAATCATATTCCTCTATATTTTCGTTTTCTATTTCTTGTGTAATTTCAGGAGAAAGTAGATCTTCTATTTCATCACCATTTATTAAAACGTCTAACCTTTCAACAACGTCATCGGCACAAACTAGTACATAACCGTTCTTAAGCAATTTTCTAGACATACAAGCATCCCCTTCAAGCTTTAGTTCATAAAAATTATACTATAAAATTGATTTTTTACCTTGATTTTTCTTTACAATTTCTAAACATTTATTGTTACGATGCTAATGTAAATTTTACATATAAGATGAATATTAAATGAATACATTGTTATAAAAACGATTTTTTATGATATAATAAATTTACCTTAATAAAATATGTTTTGAATTTACTTATTCGCTCACTAAAATTTGTATTAAATTAAACCTGTTTATAATTGGATTTAACATTGTTTTCAATATTTTTTCTTTCTACAGTTTCACTATGTGCAAAAAAGATCAAACTAACTTGCTTTACTTTCAAGAACAATATTTTAAATAAAGGTGGGTGAAATATAAAAACAAGTAGTTAATTAAATGTGAGTAAGTCTGCAGAATTTTGTTTGCTTGTATATGGTAAGTTTCATTCGAAAAACACAAAACGTTATAATGGGGGTGAAGTTAGAATGAAAAAGTTATACTATGTATTAACTGCGTTGGTTTGTGTATTAATGCTGTTTTCCTGTGCGCCAATATTAAATAAAGCGCCTAATAAACCCACAAATCCTTTTCCACTGGACGGAGCTACAAATGTACCAATAAACGTAACTCTATCTTGGGAAGCTACTGATCCTGATGAAGACACATTAAAATTTGACTTATATTTTGGTGAAGACAGTAATCCTCGTCTTAAAGAGTTAAACTTAACTACGAAATCTTATGGACCTTTGGAACTTGAAGAGGAAAAAACATACTATTGGAAAGTGGTAGCAAAAGATCCAAAAGGAAAAACGGCGACAAGTAATGTTTGGAGTTTCACGACAGGCTCTTTGGAGCCAATTCCGGCTTCATTTGTTGTTGTTGAATATAACACAGGTCCGGCAGTTGAAGGAGCCACTGTTGTTGTCAAAAATGGGGAAGATGTTTTGGCACAAGGCGTAACAGACGAAAATGGACAAGTAACCTTTAACGTTAGAGGTTTTCCTGAAAAGATAGACGTAGAATTGAAAAAACAAGGAGACGCTTTAAGTGAAATCAAAGATTTAAAAACCGAAGACCTTGCCTACAATGTAAAAGAAGTTCAATTAAGAACTGCTGAATTATCTACAGACCCTGATTCTCAAAGCTTTCCTGAAGTTACTCTCAGTTTTTTTGATTTGCAAGGTAAAGAGCTAGATATCACCGACATTACAGAAAATTTCGTATTGAGAATCGATGTTGAGA
>NZ_DAOPSE010000080.1:0-3075 GCF_035349255.1 Defluviitoga sp.
ATAACGAAATATTTATCAAAAGAATTCTCGAAGAATAAAGAATTTTATAAACTTTTTTATGATATTTATGTGATTTTAGCCAATTAAAAATGAATTAACATTTTCAATTACTTCTGCAGGAAGTTTAGTTTTATCGATTATTTTATAAGGGTTTCTTAAACCACTTTTTACAAGAAATACTTTTATTATCTTATCTTTTAATGTATATGATGCTTTAATCATGTTCAAATCTGTCTCTGAATCTCCAATAATATATATTGTTTCATTGGTAAAACAGTTTTCATTTAGAATTAGCCATTCTGTTTTCGTTTCTGGACCTTGTGGTTTTAATACAACACAATTATTTTTGAAAAATTTGAAAATCCCAAGGTACTCTAACTGCCAATAAAAAGCATTTTGATTATTTCTCATAGTTAAAATAATAAAATTTTCCTTGATGTTAGTGATGAGATCGGTATCTATTATAAGTTTATCAAGTGATAAATATTGTTTTTCTTCTAAAGCCCATCTCTTAAATTTTTTGTATTCTTGAAATTCTTCATCCTTAGCAAGAATTCCCATTTTTTCTAACATTTGCTTTTCATCTTGAGTATTCCATTTGAAAGCTTTGAAGGTCTCAATTTTAATGTCTAAATTCCACCAATCTTTAAAAATTTTATAATATCTTTCCCAAACGTCTACGATTGTTCCATCAAAATCGAAGATTATAATTTCTATTCCTCCTCAAATATTTCTTCGAAATATCTATACATAGTTCGCTTCTTTCTATCAGGAACGCATTCCTGAGGAGTGATGTTTTCACCAAGCGATAACTTTATTGTAATTAAAGGAATATTAATTCCCGATTCAACGCTTAAAGGCAAACCGCCCGATGGAAAACGTAAATTCACGTCAGTAAAAACAATTTCATTTTCAGAAGTCTTGAAAAACTGAAAATTTGCAGGCCCTTTTATTTTGTAGTGTGATGAAATGAGTGCTAAGTAATCACCGACATCCACCTCATAATTATTTTGAGTTACGATTGCAGCACCACCCAAAGTTTTTAATCTTATTCTTTGATTGTATCCTAATAATTTTCCTTCCTGATCGAAAATCGCATCCACTGTATACTCTGTTCCATTGAGAAATTCTAAAAATATACCTTTTTGTTTTTTGAGAAACTCGAACTCTTCTTTCGTTTCTACAATCATTGTTCCCTTACTACCACTGCCAATTTCAGGTTTAAAAAAGATAGGAAATTCATTTGATAAGGGCGGAGTATTTTCATCAAAAATCTTTGGTACCCTTATTCCAAGATCAGCCAGAGAAATGTAAAGATTTTTTTTATTATCTAGGAACATAAAAGATCGAAATTCAGAAACTATGAATTTCGTATTAGAAAGGCTTTTTATATAATCTTCATATTTTGAAATAACTCTTATTTCAGAAGAATGAAGCGGGAGATAAACATCAATTTTCTCATTATTCAAAAGCTGAATTAAAGAAGATAAAAAATGTTCTTCGTCTGAGGAATTTGGAATAACAATAAATTTGTCGAGGAAAAATTTTGTTGGATTTTTATTATTAGCATCAAATCCAAATATTTCATAAAGATTCGAATCAATTTTTTTAAACAATTTACTGAGATATAATCCAGTTAAGCCTCCGCACGAGCCAAGTAAGATTCGAATTTTTTTCATAAAAGGAACTCCTTTCACGCAAAAATAAGATTCAGAAAATGTCATTAATTAAAAATTATTCATATTTTCCATTCAGTATTTTTCACCATTTTTACTTCTTTTCTTTACAATTATTTTAGTTTTATCTATTTTTGTTGTTGTTTAATATTAGTAATGGCTTTTTCTCGAAGTACATATTAATTCTTATACATCAGAAATTTTTAATTTTGAATAAAAAATGTAAGTCTTCGAATCACTTTTAGCCACCTTATCTATTAAAACGTTAATTATACAGTTTTTACTATTAATTGTATCTCCTTTTATAAGTGCCTTTAATAGTGCTTTTGGCTACTTTGGCATTATCTTTAATTGTATCATTTTTACCTAATTTTACACCGCTATCTACTTGGACATTTTTTGAAACATGAGAAGACATCTTATTTCACAAGTCATAATAACTAATTTGCAGTATATTATTTTCATTTGAACTAATCAACCAAAGTAATTGTTAATTTATTTACTATTGTTAAGACAGAAATTAAAAATTAGATATCTCATTAATTTTTTAACAAAATATTTGCCTATATTATATCACATAATCACCCCATATTTGCCTTCTTCATTAGATCATAATTATATGTCTCTTGTAAATGGTAAAATAAAAATGTGGGAAAAGTTGCAAATAAAGATGTACATAAATGTACATAAAAATGGTATCCTTCTCCTAGTGATTGGATTAGGAAAAGGAGGAGAAGGATACCGAAGATGAAAGAGTTGAAAAATAATAATGGGTTTTCTTTGTATGAATTTTCAAATTGATGTTATCTGTTACCGATCTGATAACGATAAGACTATTCTTAAAATATTGTTTGATAAAATAAAAGGTAATGATGGGAAGTATCTTTCAACGAGTATACCATATTAGAAAAACAATAATGCTCATGTTGAACAAAAAGGTGGAGATAAGGTAAGAAAGTTAGTTGAGTATTTTAGATATGATTCAGAAGAAGAAGTAAGTCTGCTCAAGGAGATTTACGAAAGAGCAGACTTATTAGACAACTTCTTCATAGCAAACTTTAAACTATCTGATATATTATATAATATCAACTTGAATTTAATATAGGGTTTTTATAATACGTTACCAATAGTGGAGGAGTTTAGTCCAAAAACTATTGAAGAGTAAATTGACTTAATCATTAAAGAAACAACTTCAAATTCTTGAAGGTAATGATTTATTATTAGGAGGAGAGTTAAATGATCAGTGTTGGAGAACCACTCAGTATTTTTTCAGAGTTATCAACAATAAAAAAAATCTGAATTCAAAGGACGTGAAGAAAGCGAAACTCAGCAATTTACAGTTAGAGTGGAATAGCGATTAAAAAAGACGGTTTTTTTGAAAATTTTGGTAAATTAGGAA
>NZ_DAOPSE010000081.1:0-3048 GCF_035349255.1 Defluviitoga sp.
TTCTCGGTAATTTATCAATAACCACACTTATATATATTTCTGGTATAGTATTGTTGGATTTAATCTATGGATTCTTAGATCCTAGAATAAAAGTAGGTGGGAAAGCGTGAGTACAGATATTAAATCAAAAAAATCTTCGAGTAGAATCAAAATGCAACTAACGGATTTTTGGAGAGAATTCAAGCAAGTTAAATTTGGTATTGTAGGGCTTATTTTTCTGGTTATTTTTATATTAATCACAATATTTGAGCATTTTTTGATTCCATTCCCAGAAGCTTCTACACGATGGAGAGATATTACTTATTGGGAAGATAATCCTAGAAATGCTCCTCCTGCTTGGATTAATTGGTTTACTGATAAAGATTACACCCCTACAACCTATATAAACAATCTAGAATTCGAAGAAAACAACATTTCTCCTACTATGTCAGTTAGTACCTCTGTCGTAGAATTTGATTATAATTATGATGTCCCACCTATTGATTTAATATATAGAGGAAGATTCAAAGGATCGTTCACTCTGAACATAGTATTGGAGAGACCTGATGGAAATACCATTAATTTAGTAAACAAAAATTTCAGTTCACCCACTTGGAAAGATTTTAGAATTGCAATTAGTAATGAAGCAAAAAATTCCGTTCAAAGTTTTGCTAAAAGATTTCAAAATATTTCCTCTCAAACAATAAAAGTTAATAGTATTATTTTTTCTGAAGCGAATAAAGAAATTGCTTCAAATCCTGTACCCTTAAAAGGTACCTATAAATTTAACATCAATATGATCAAAACTTCTGAAGATACAGTAATTGAAGAGCCTAAATTTATCTTTTCTGGAGCTGTATCAGGTATTTTGGGAACTGATAATGCAAAACGTGATATTTGGAGTGGATTAATAGCTGGCACAAAATGGGCTCTTTTCATAGGACTTTTAACTTCTGCTATATCAATATCAGTAGGGGTTATTTACGGTGTTGTTTCCGCTTATTATGGTGGATTAGTTGATTCTATTATGCAAAGAATTTGGGAGATATTTATGAATATACCTTTACTCCCTGTTTTAATTGTTCTATCAGCTATATTTAAACCTAGTATATGGTCGTTAATAACAATGATGTGTTTATTCTTCTGGGTCGGTCCAGTAAAAACTGTTAGAAGTATGGCTTTGCAGATTAAAGAAGAAACCTATGTAGAAGCAGCTAAAGCCCTTGGTGCATCGAATGGTAGAATAATTTTTAAGCATATGGTTCCCATCTTAATTCCTTATGCGTTTGCTAGTATGGCATTAAATGTACCAAGCGCTATACTTTATGAGGCAACTGTGAGCTTGCTTGGATTAGGAGATGCTACAATAGTAACATGGGGCCAAATCCTTCACGACGCTATGAATGGTGGAGCAGTTACCAATGGCTTATGGTGGTGGGTAGTTCCTCCTGGAATCTCTATAGCATTAATAGGGATGACATTTGCTTTTATTGGTTTTGCAATGGATACTATCCTAAATCCAAAATTGAGGACGAGGTAGATAAAAATGAGCGAAGTGTTAACTGTTAATAATCTGAAATTATATTATTTTACACGCAAAGGAGTTGTTAAAGCTTTAGATGATGTTAGCTTTTCTCTAAAAGAGGGAGAAACCCTAGGGCTAGTTGGAGAATCCGGTTGCGGTAAAACTACCCTAGGAATGGGCCTTTTAAGGATGCCGAACCCTCCAGGAAAAATCGTTGATGGTGAAATAATAATTGATAACGAAAATATCATTCACTTGAAAGAAAATGAACTAAGGAAAAGAATTAGATGGAATAAAATATCGATGATATTTCAAGGAGCTATGAATAGTTTGACTCCAGTCTATAGTATAAAAAAGCAAATGTTAGAAACACTTTTAAATCATCGCGAAATGGAGGAAGAACAAGCCCTTGAAATAATAAAAAAATACATAAATTATGTTGGTTTATCTGAAGATGTTTTAAAAAGATATCCTCACGAACTTTCAGGTGGAATGAAGCAGAGAGTAGTTATTGCAACTGCACTTTTTCTTGAACCAAAAATTGTTATCGCAGATGAACCTACAACAGCCTTAGATGTTGTCGTTCAGGCTCAAATAATTAACTTGTTAAAAAAATTAAAACATGATTTGAATCTTTCTTTTATATTTATCACACATGATTTAGCAACAGAAGCTGAAGTTGCTGATAGAATTATGGTCATGTATGCTGGTAAAATAGCAGAAATTGGAACAAATGATCAGATATATGGAAAACAAGGACCTTCTCATCCATACACAAAAGGTCTTTTGGGTGCTACTCCAAAGTTAAGAGAAAAAGTTGAAGAACTTGCTTTTATTCCTGGTACACCACCTGATCTTCTCAATCCTCCAACCGGTTGCAGGTTCCATGAACGCTGTCCTGTGGCTTTTGATAAGTGTATTTTAAATGAACCACCTTTAAAAGAGATAGAACCTGAGCATTTTGTTGCTTGTTGGAGGTGTTATGATGAATGATGAAATTATTTTGAGTGTAAAAAATATAAAAAAATGGTTCCCACTAAGAAGATCGATTACTGAAGTTTTCAAGGGTAAAAAAAGATGGGTAAAAGCGGTTGACGGTGTTACCTTTAATATAAAGAAAGGTGAGATTTTTGCCCTCATAGGTGAATCAGGCTGTGGAAAAACCACTACAGGTCGTTTGATCATGAAACTAGAAGAGCTTACTTCTGGACAAATCATTTTTAAAGGAGCTGATACATCTACTTTATCTTCTTCGACTGAAATAAAAAAGTATAGAGAAGAAGTACAAATGGTTTTCCAGGATCCATATGCATCAATGAACCCAAGATTTAGAGTTAGAGATGTATTATATGAGCCACTGATTATCCACAAAAAAACTAAGGATTCTAGGGAAATGGAAAAAATAGCCAGAAAAGCTCTCGAGGAAGTTAAATTAACACCTCCTGAGGAATTCCTTGATAGGTTCCCCCATATGCTTAGTGGTGGTCAGAGACAGAGAGTAGCTACCGCAAGAACCTTGGTTCTTTCTCCAGATCTAATTATAG
>NZ_DAOPSE010000082.1:0-3048 GCF_035349255.1 Defluviitoga sp.
CTATAATTAGATCTGGAGAAAGAACCAAGGTTCTTGCGGTAGCTACTCTCTGTCTTTGACCACCACTAAGCATATGAGGAAATCTATCCAGAAATTCTTCAGGAGGTGTTAATTTAACTTCCTCAAGAGCTCTTCTGGCAATTTTTTCCATTTCCCTAGAATCTTTAGTTTTTTTATGGATAATCAATGGTTCATATAATACATCTCTAACTCTAAATCTTGGGTTCATTGATGCGTATGGATCCTGGAAAACCATTTGTACTTCTTCTCTATACTTTTTTATTTCAGTTGAAGAAGATAAAGTGGATGTATCAGTTCCTTTAAAAATGATTTGTCCAGAAGTAAGCTCTTCTATTTTCATTATCAAACGGCCTGTAGTGGTTTTTCCACAGCCTGATTCACCAATAAGAGCAAAAATCTCACCTTTCTTTATATTAAAGGTAACACCGTCAACCGCTTTTACCCATCTTTTTTTACCCTTGAAAACTTCAGTAATCGATCTTCTTAGTGGGAACCATTTTTTTATATTTTTTACACTCAAAATAATTTCATCATTCATCATAACACCTCCAACAAGCAACAAAATGCTCAGGTTCTATCTCTTTTAAAGGTGGTTCATTTAAAATACACTTATCAAAAGCCACAGGACAGCGTTCATGGAACCTGCAACCGGTTGGAGGATTGAGAAGATCAGGTGGTGTACCAGGAATAAAAGCAAGTTCTTCAACTTTTTCTCTTAACTTTGGAGTAGCACCCAAAAGACCTTTTGTGTATGGATGAGAAGGTCCTTGTTTTCCATATATCTGATCATTTGTTCCAATTTCTGCTATTTTACCAGCATACATGACCATAATTCTATCAGCAACTTCAGCTTCTGTTGCTAAATCATGTGTGATAAATATAAAAGAAAGATTCAAATCATGTTTTAATTTTTTTAACAAGTTAATTATTTGAGCCTGAACGACAACATCTAAGGCTGTTGTAGGTTCATCTGCGATAACAATTTTTGGTTCAAGAAAAAGTGCAGTTGCAATAACTACTCTCTGCTTCATTCCACCTGAAAGTTCGTGAGGATATCTTTTTAAAACATCTTCAGATAAACCAACATAATTTATGTATTTTTTTATTATTTCAAGGGCTTGTTCTTCCTCCATTTCGCGATGATTTAAAAGTGTTTCTAACATTTGCTTTTTTATACTATAGACTGGAGTCAAACTATTCATAGCTCCTTGAAATATCATCGATATTTTATTCCATCTAATTCTTTTCCTTAGTTCATTTTCTTTCAAGTGAATGATATTTTCGTTATCAATTATTATTTCACCATCAACGATTTTTCCTGGAGGGTTCGGCATCCTTAAAAGGCCCATTCCTAGGGTAGTTTTACCGCAACCGGATTCTCCAACTAGCCCTAGGGTTTCTCCCTCTTTTAGAGAAAAGCTAACATCATCTAAAGCTTTAACAACTCCTTTGCGTGTAAAATAATATAATTTCAGATTATTAACAGTTAACACTTCGCTCATTTTTATCTACCTCGTCCTCAATTTTGGATTTAGGATAGTGTCCATTGCAAAACCAATAAATGCAAATGTCATTCCTATTAAAGCTATAGAGATTCCAGGAGGAACTACCCACCACCATAATCCATTTGTAACCGCTCCACCATTCATAGCATCATGAAGAATTTGGCCCCAAGTTACTATTGTAGCATCTCCTAATCCAAGCAAACTTACAGTTGCTTCGTAAAGTATGGCGCTTGGCACGTTTAATGCCATACTAGCAAATGCATATGGAATTAAGATAGGGACCATATGTTTGAATATTATTCTACCATTTGATGCGCCTAGGGCTTTAGCAGCTTCAACATAGGTTTCTTCTTTTATTTGCAAGGCCATGCTTCTAACAGTTTTTACCGGGCCAACCCAAAAGAATAAACACATCATTGTTATTAAAGACCATATACTGGGTTTAAATATGGCAGATAAAACAATTAAAACTGGTAGTAAGGGAATATTCATAAATATCTCCCAAATTCTTTGCATAATAGAATCAACTAATCCACCATAATAAGCGGAAACAACACCGTAAATAACCCCTACTGATATTGATATAGCAGAAGTTAAAAGTCCTATGAAAAGAGCCCATTTTGTGCCAGCTATTAATCCACTCCAAATATCACGTTTTGCATTATCAGTTCCCAAAATACCTGATACAGCTCCAGAAAAGATAAATTTAGGCTCTTCAATTACTGTATCTTCAGAAGTTTTGATCATATTGATGTTAAATTTATAGGTACCTTTTAAGGGTACAGGGTTTGTAATAATTTCTTTATTTGCTTCAGAAAAAATAGTACTATTTACTTTTATTGTTTGAGAGGATACATTTTGAAATCTTTTGGCAAAGCTTTGAACAGCATTTTTTGCTTCATTACTAATTGCAACTCTAAAATCTTTCCATGTAGGTGAACTAAAATTTTTGTTTACTAAATTAATAGTGTTGCCATCAGGTCTCTCCAATACTATGTTTAAAGTGAACGATCCCTTGAATCTTCCTCTATAGATTAGATCTATAGGTGGGACATCGTAATTATAATCGTATTCTAAGATAGCTGTGCTAACTGACATAGTAGGAGAAATGGTTTTTTCTTCAAATTCTAGGTTGTTCATATAAGTTGTAGGTGTGTAATCTTTTTCGGTAAACCAATTGATCCAAACAGGTGGAGCATTCCTGGGATTATCTTCCCAATAAGTAATATCCCGCCACCTTGTAGACGCTTCTGGGAATGGAATCAAAAAATGTTCAAATATTGTAATTAAGATAAAAATAACTAGAAAAATAAGTCCTATAATACCGAATTTTACTTGTTTGAATTCTTTCCAAAAATCTGCTAGTTGCATTTGAATTCTACTTGGTGCTTTTTTTGATTTGATATCAGTACTCACGCTTTCCCACCTACTTTTATTCTAGGATCTAGGAATCCATAGATTAAATCCAACAATACTATACCAGAAATATATATAAGTGTGGTTATTGATAAATTACCGAGAA
>NZ_DAOPSE010000083.1:0-2822 GCF_035349255.1 Defluviitoga sp.
AGGCTTGATTTTTGATGAAAACTTTCTTATGAGTATTGCGACAATTGGTGCATTCGCTATTGGGCAATATGCTGAAGCAGTAGGAGTTATGATTTTTTATGAGATTGGGGAGTTGTTACAAGAACTTGCTGTGGATAATTCAAGAAGATCAATAAAATCATTGCTTCAGATAAGACCTGATTATGCTAATATTGTAGATGATGACAGAACTTATAAAGTTTCACCGCAAGAGGTCAATGTTGGACAATTAATTTTGGTTAAGCCTGGAGAAAGAATTCCACTAGACGGGGTAGTAATAAAAGGATCTACAATGGTAGATACTTCAGCCTTAACTGGTGAACCTGTTCCAAAGACAATTAAAGAAGGCGATGATGTATTAAGCGGATTTGTGAATCTTAATGGGTCAATTACCGTAAAAGTTATGAAAGAGTATAGTCAGTCTACTTACTCTAAGATATTAGAGACCGTTGAAAATGCCTCAAGTAAGAAGGCAAAGACAGAAAAAATCATCTCAAAATTTTCAAGGTATTATACACCAATTGTTGTATTTTCTGCAATTGCTTTAGCTATTCTTCCACCATTAGTATTCGGAGGACCATTTAAACAATGGTTGTATAGGGCTTTAGTTTTTCTTGTTATTTCGTGTCCCTGTGCTTTAGTGTTGTCAATTCCATTAGGGTACTTTGCTGGGATTGGTAAGCTATCTAAAAAAGGAGTGCTTGTTAAAGGTGGAAACTATCTTGAAACATTAAAAAAAATAGATACAATAATTTTTGATAAAACCGGAACTCTAACTGAAGGGGTATTCGAGGTTACTGAGGTTAAAGCTTACAACGGGATTAACAGCCATGAACTTTTGAAAATAGCAGCCTATGCAGAAAGCCATTCAAATCATCCTATTGCAACATCAATCAAGGAATATTATAACGATAATATAGATGAAAAGTTAATACAGGAATATCAAGAGATAGTTGGAAAAGGGGTTAGGGCTAAAATAAATGGTGAGACAGTATTAGTTGGTAATATAGATTTAATGAAAGAAAATGGTATAAATATTCCAGAACTAGAGCCAAATGGAACTATTGTATATGTTGGAATTAATGACAGCTTTGCAGGGTATATTAAGATTTCAGATAAGATAAGGCCAAAGGCAAAGGATACTATAAATAAATTGAAAAAGTTAGGAATAAAGAAAACAGTTTTATTG
Source organism: Defluviitoga sp. (assembly GCF_035349255.1). Classification (NCBI taxonomy): domain Bacteria; kingdom Thermotogati; phylum Thermotogota; class Thermotogae; order Petrotogales; family Petrotogaceae; genus Defluviitoga; species Defluviitoga sp. Next base: position 1,208 of record NZ_DAOPSE010000083.1, read on the forward strand.
ACAGGAGATAATGAAGAAACAGCAAGAAAAGTAGGGTTAGAACTTGGTGTGGATGAATACTATGCAAATTTACTCCCAGAAGATAAAGTAGCTCTATTAGAAAGATATTTAAATAATGTACATACCGTTGCTTTTGTTGGAGATGGTATTAACGATGCCCCAGTTCTTGCAAGAACTGATGTTGGGATTGCAATGGGAGGATTAGGTTCTGATGCTGCTATAGAAGCAGCGGACGTTGTTATTATGGAGGATGATATTTCCAAGATAATAGACGCAATTAACATTTCACGAAAAACTATTAAGATTATATGGCAAAATATAATATTTATTTTAGCGGTAAAGATTTTATTTCTTATCTTAGGAGCTTTAGGATTGGCAAATATGTGGGGAGCAGTATTTGCAGATGTTGGGGTATCTCTATTGGCTGTGTTTAATTGTATGAGGATTTTAAAATAACGAAGATAGGAATTAATTAAGCTTAAGTATAGAGTCCAAGTTTATTTTATCTAAAATAGAATGTTCTATCGATAATATTATTTGTGTATTATTAATTTACTAAAATACAGTCCAAGGGATATTTTGTTTTCCTCAATTAGATATGTCTTTAGCTCCTGCTTCTATGACTCTTTTTATCTGATTTATGGTGTAATTGGTATTGTAAAAAGAAGTTTAAATTTAGTCGATTTATATAATTGAATTATAATTTTGGGATCTAAAAAAATCTAAAAAGCTTAATTTATTGTTTTTGTCGTATAATCTTGTAATGAAGCAATTTTATTATTAGTGACTTTAGAAATTAAGATTTTCTAAGAATGGGGTTTTGAATTTAAAATGGGTCTAAGGCGGAGCCCTCCCCTCCCAGGTACAAGTGCCGAAAAGTTGAGGAGCTATTTGTAAAAATAATCAAATCCCAAACCTAAATATAATAAGAATTTTAGAATTTCTAGAGTAAGTTAATTTTATTTTTAAGTGTGGGTATATAATGATCAGTATAGATGTTATAGGTGACATTTTTTTAGATATCTACATTATTCAAGAACAAGGAGAAGATATTCATAAATCTGAGATATACATGTTTCCTGGTGGTTCTAGGCTTATTATTGCGATAGGTTTAGCCAAACGAGGTTATAACGTTAGATTGATTGGTAATGTCGGTAACGATTTTGTAGGAGATTATCTTATTAAAATATTGACGAGGTATGGTGTAGATGTTGATTATGTTCAAAGAATGGATATGCGCACACCTTTATTTGTTAATATTAATGAAAAGCCTATAGCGATTGATAGACAGCTGCTTGATTGTGATGTATTGCTTCCTAATAATAAATCAGACTATTTGTTCATTACTACTGAGATAAGTGAAGAGGTTATTAATAGAGATCTGTTTTCATATTACAAAAAGGTGTTCTTTGATATTGGACCAAGGTCAAAAATTATCTCTAATAATCATAAAAAATATAATAATGTTCTTTACATCGGAAACGAAAAAGAATGTAAAGAACTTCCATTTACTTGTGATGTTATAAAACTAGGAGTCAACCACCCACCGCCTATAGAGGTGGGGGCTTGTAGAAATACAAGCTCGGTTGATTAGCCTATGTCATTAGCTTTTGCT
>NZ_DAOPSE010000084.1:0-2716 GCF_035349255.1 Defluviitoga sp.
GCCGATGAGATATATAGGCGCAGGCTGTATTTAAAAAAAGATGGCAGTAAAGCGCAATATACACAGATAAGGGCAAGGTGTGGGCATTATCCGGATATGTTTGAAGCTCTTCCGGGTAATATTATCAGGCTGAAGCAATCATAATTTTGAAAGAAAAAAGAGTAGGGGGATATTTTTATGGAAAACGAAATTAAGTTGTTGTCAATTAATGAAATAATAAAAGAAAAATTCCTTATCCCTTCATACCAAAGGGGATATAGGTGGGAAAAACGCCAAGTAACAGAACTGCTCGATGATATTTGGGAATTCTCCCAACAAGAAAGAAAAAAAGATGAGTTTTATTGCTTGCAACCTATAGTAGTAAAGAAAAATGGCGACAAGTGGGAGGTAATTGACGGACAGCAACGATTAACTACAATCTACATAATTTTGTATTTTTTAGGTAGAAAAAGATATGACATAGAATTTGAGACAAGAGAAAAAAGCAAAGAATTTCTACAGAATATCGATGTATCAAATACATCAAATATTGATTACTTTTTTATAGGACAGGCATATAAAACTATCAAAGAATGGTTTGAGTATAAAGAAAATGTTGAATCAGAATACACTGTTAGAGATGAATTTAGCATTGCATTAGGTAAGCTTACCAAAATAATCTGGTATGAAGTTAATGATGGTTCTAATCCCATAAATATTTTTACTAGGCTTAACATCGGGAAAATACCACTTACAAATGCGGAACTTATAAAAGCATTATTTTTACAAAAATCAAACAAGAATAATAACGATAATGACACTTTTAGGTTAAAACAATTAGAAATAGCTAGTGAGTGGGACAGAATTGAATATACTCTTCAAAATGACGAGTTTTGGAGCTTTATTAATAAAGAATTTAATGATATGCCAACAAGAATCGAATATATTTTTAATGCAATGGCTAAGAAAAGTTCAAGAGGGGATGACTTTTATACTTTTAGGTATTTTAATGAAAGATTAAGGCAACGCAGTGTTCAAGAGATTTGGGATGAAGTTAAGGCTTACTTTTTAACATTTGAAGATTGGTTTAATGACAGGGAATTATTCCATTTAATAGGTTATCTTGTAACTTGCGGAGAGAGAATTGAGCAACTCAAAGATGCAGCTGAAGGAAAAAGCAAAACTGAGTTTAGAAAATATATTGATAACAAAATCAGGCAACACGTTAATTATAAGATATCAGAACTGGATTATGAAAAGAACTCGAATGAAATTAAAAAAGTACTTCTACTATTTAATATAGAAACAATACTTAGAATGAAAACACACAATTATCGTTTTTCTTTTAATTCTTATAAAAGAGGAAAATGGAGCATTGAACACATTCACGCCCAGAATACTGACGGTTTGAGTACAGTAAAACAGTGGATGGCGTGGATTGAGGATCATATAAAAAGTTTAGAAAGAATTAATGCAAACAAATACAAAGAAGTCATTGAAAGAATGAAGTCTATAAATGAGGATAATATAAGTGCTGAATTATTTAATAAATTATTCGAAGAAGTTCAGAACTGTTTTAAAGACCAATTTAGTGATGATATGCATTTAATAAATAACCTAACTCTACTGGATAAGGACTTAAATAGCAGACTTGGCAATTCATTCTTTGATGTAAAGCGTGATATTATTATAAAAATGGATAAGGAAGGCTATTTTATCCCTATTTGTACTAGAAATGTATTTTTGAAGTATTATAGTAAGAATGCATCACATTTGCATTTTTGGGGTCCTGAAGACAGGAAGGATTACTATGATGAGATAATACATACTTTACAGAAATATTTGCCTAATCAAGCGGAGGTGAATAGTGATGCAAACAACTAAGTATACATTTTGGAAGCTAATAAATGAGTATAGAATTGAAATACCAATTATACAGAGAGATTATGCCCAAGGAAGAAATGTTGATAAAATACCAGAAATAAGGAAGGAATTTCTTGAAAGCCTTTATAATGCAATAGTTAATGAGAGCAATACATTAGATTTTGATTTTGTATACGGTTCTATAGAAGAACGAGAAGGGGATAAGGTATTACTGCCATTAGATGGACAGCAGAGATTGACCACTCTCTTTTTATTACATTGGTATCTTGCCACAAAGGAAAATAAAACTAGCAAGATAAAAGGTATACTTTCAAAATTTACTTATGAGACCAGAATAAGCTCTCGGGACTTCTGCTATTCGCTAGTAGAAAAAGGTGTTAAATATGATCTTGGCAAAGAAAATGATAAAATATCTGATTTAATTAAAGATGCTCACTGGTTTTATATGTCATGGATAAAAGATCCAACTATAAAATCAATGCTAACAATGCTTGATGATATTCATCTGACTTTTAGGGATACTCAAGATTGCTTTGAAAAACTAATACGTGATATTAATTCAGATCCTCCAATAACATTTAGATTTTTGGAACTTAAAAACTTTGGCTTAACTGATAACTTGTACATAAAAATGAATGCTAGAGGAAAACCTTTAACGGATTTTGAAAACTTTAAAGCAAAATTTACTCAGATAATTGATGATGTGTTGCCAGAAAAGCTTCTGGATTTTTCTTTAAAGATAGATAACGCCTGGACAGATGTTTTCTGGAAGTATAAAGAAGCCAATACTATCGATAATCCTTTTATGCGATATATATATTTTATTACAGAAATGCTTTATGTTGAAAACCAG
>NZ_DAOPSE010000085.1:0-2675 GCF_035349255.1 Defluviitoga sp.
AAGAGTTAAGTGAATTATCATCTGAATTAGAAGCTTTAGTAAAAAGGTTTAAAATATAAAAAGTAAAAGAGCCCGACAAAAAACGTACGGGCTCTTTTTTATAATTTTATAATATTTTTATTTAGTTTTTGATTTAACGAGCTTTTGATGAGGCCTTTTTTGTTCCTTTCTTCTTATTTTTCACCATAGAGATAACTATAGGACTTGCTATAAATATGGATGAATAGGTACCAACTACAACACCCATTGTTAAACCAAACGCAAAAGGAGCGATAGCTCTTCCTCCGATTATTAACATCAAAAACGCAACAATAAAAGTTGTTACAGAAGTGTGTAAGCATCTAACCAAAACTTCGTTTATGCTTGAATTGATAATTTCTTCTATTGGTGTTGATTTGCTTTTTGCTCTATTTTCCCTAATTCTGTCATAAACGACGATTGTGTCGTTGAGAGAATAACCTACCAAAGTTAAAAATGCTGCAACAGCCATCAAATTCATTTCGATTCCAAACAATGAATAAAGACCTAAAGTAATTATTACATCATGAGCTAAAGCTAATATAGCTCCTATTGCATATGAAAATTGGAATCTGATAGTAATATAAATTAGCAATACAACTAACGTAATAATTATCGCATACCAAGCATATGATTTAATTTCTTTCGCTGCGTAACCAGAAACATCATTGAATTGCTCCACCCCTAAGTCAACAGACTGTAAATTAGCTGCTAGTGCAGCAATGAATTCATCTTTTTTCTGGGACGTGGGGAATGAATCTTTAATTGTGATGACATAGAAATTCTTGGTGATATTTTCTCCTGAAGGTTTTGCCGATACTATTTTGGCAGTAGCATATGAAGGATCAATTTGTTGTAAAGCATTCCTTATTTGGTCAATAGAGTATGCTTCTTGACATGAAATTACAATTTCACTCCCTCCAGAAAAATCTACGCCGAAATTAAACCCTTTGACAAAAATTACTATTACACAAAAAATAATCAAAGCTAATGAGAGATAAATGAATACTTTTCTTTTTCCAACTATATTTAAGTTAGGCATTATTCATTACCCCCTTTTCCTACTACAATACCCTTCAGATATTTTTCAGGTTTGATCAAATTGGAGGATCCTTCTAATATGACTCGAGTAACTACTAAGTTGGTAAACATAGCTCCTAAAACTCCTATTATCAATGTAACGGCGAATCCTCTTATAGTTCCAGACGTCAAAAAGTATAACACTATACCAGCTAAAACTGTTGTTATGTTGGCATCGAGGATCGTTGGGAAGACCTTATTAAACCCAAATTTAATAGCAGTCAAAGGAGGTTTACCTACTCTTATCTCTTCTTTAATTCTTTCATAGATTATAATGTTTCCGTCGATGGTAGTTCCAAATGTTAGAATTATACCAGCGATACCAGGCAGAGTAAGAATTGCGCCAGTCCAGCTTAAGATTCCTAACAATAAAAGAGTATTGTACATAAGGGCTATATCAGCGACAAATCCCATCCAACCATAAAATATAATCATGTAAATCATTACAACTACGAGACCAATAATTCCTGCATTTACTATTGTGGTTACAACATCTTTACCTAAGGTTGGACCAATAGTGCTTTCTTGAAATTTAACTAAATCAACAGGTAGATTACCTGATTTAATTAAAACTGCTATATTTTGAGCCTCTTGTACAGTTTCTATACCACTAATTTCGGCTCTACCTTCAGTGATTTTGTCTCTAACAACTGGTGCAATTATTACTTCGTCGTCTAAAATAATAGCAATTTGCCTGCCTATCAAATTAGCAGTAGCAAGTTCAAATTTAGTCTTACCTTGATTATTAAAGCTTAAATTAACTACAAATCCAGCTCCTTGAGGATTTAAAGATGCACGAGCGTCTGTAACATCTAGACCAGTTATTTGAAACGGTGAATCACCGAATTCGAATACATTTTTTACACGATACCATAAATTTGGATTTCTGCTATCCTTAACATAACTGTATAAATCTATCTCTTCTCCGTTAACTTTAACCTTTCTATTTCTAGTTATTTGAGGTGGAGTTGTTGATTCTACCACTTCAAGAACTTCAGCAAAATAAAGTTTTCCTTTGCTTCCTATAAGTTCTTCAGCTCTTCTTGTATCTGATATTCCAGGTATTTCTACTCTTACCCGTCTTTCTCCCCCTACTACAACTTCTGAAACGACCGCTTCGGTGTATCCTGCACTATCTAGTCTTCTTCTTAAAACTGCAATGACGTTATTAACAATTTCTTCGGCACGGGCTCCTTCTGGAATAACCATGCTATACTCTAAAGAACTTCCTCCTTGAATATCAAGCCCTAACTTTATGTTAGGTAAATATTTGAAAACACTTATATTGTTTTTGTTTTCAGAAAGAGGAAGAACTATCCCAAGTAAAGCGAAAATGAATACCGCCACGGTGAGTACTAGTAGTATTCTTCGACTTTTCAATTATTTCACCCCTTTTTGGTAAAAAATAAAAAGAAATAAGAAATATTATTTTTTCTTTTCTACGTCTTCTTTTTCATCAGGGTTGTCTTCTTCTGAAACCTTTTCTTCAGCAGAAGATTTTGCAGATAAAACACCTGCTACAGCATTCTTGGTTATATCTATTTCAGTTCTATCTCCTGTAGCTATTCGTATAGTGT
>NZ_DAOPSE010000086.1:0-2559 GCF_035349255.1 Defluviitoga sp.
TTTGTCATAGATTTTCTTACTCCATTATCTGGTTTGAAATGAAAGTATGGCATTTCAACGTTTGGATATTCTTCACTATCTAAAACTTCCCCCTTAGAAACAACCAATCTGAAATTTCCATTACTAATAGGAGCCAAAGAAGCTATAGTTCCTTCGCCTGGTTGTACGTTGAATACAATTGTTGGAGGATTGTTTAAATCGCCTATTCCTAAAAATCTGTCTATGAGTTTCATTGGTTTGTCTTTTCTAGCAACTTTCCAATTCCCTTCACCCATATGGCTCATGAAAATAGAATCTCTTTCAAAATCCATTGCGTACATTTCAGTAAAATGTCCATTTTCTCCCAAGATATGGCCTAATATCACAGCTGTTGCGGCAAGTGCATCTCCCTCAGCACCATATCCATATCCTTTTGCCATTAAATTTGATGCAGCCATTAATGGTAGCTGTTCAAACCTTCCATCATCTTTGACTGAGTCAAAATATATGCTGTATCCATCATAGTTCTCCTCTTTCAAAAATTTTTCGATTGCAACTTGAAACTTTGCAGCAAAGTTGTATTGATCTTCTTCTAGGTTGGGATCAATTTCAAAATGTGTCGCGTTTTCTTCTTTCACCTTTTCAATTTCCTCTTTCGTGACTTTTTCTAAATAGGTGTATATCTTACCCATACTTTCATCAACCACTTCAACTCCAAGTTTCTTAAGTAATGCAGCTGAATCAAAAGTAATATCACCCATCCCCGGCATTCTTCCTATGACTGCTATTCTTATTCTTCTTGCAGCTTTTGCAGCTTGAGCGGCCAAAGCCCAGTTCCCAATCTCTGTTTTGAACGCTTTATCTTTCCAATCACCAGTAATAACAGGACAATTTATACCTAATCTTACTATAGCATTCATATTGTCTTGAGCACCATGGATTCCTTGATTATATGTTAAGTGTTCCATATTCCAATCCTGGGTAACAGATGATAAAGGCTGAGTATTAGCAAGTATTATAGGCAATTTGTTATTTTTTAAAGCGGGTACGATTCTTTGGCCAGGACTGTAAGTTAGCATCATAATCATTATTCCATCTAATTCTTTATCGTTGTTGTATTCTTCAACTATCTGTTCAATATCATTTCTATCCCTAGCTGGTCTTGAGAATTTAAAGTCTGCAACATTCTCAAGTTCTTTAATAACATCCTTTACATAATTCGATTGAGTTTCCACAATATTTGGATATGTCTTATCATATAGCTTCTGCATAATCCCTAAAATTCCAATCCTGGGTTTCCTTTTTTCTATCACCATTCACACCTCCGAAGATTTACTATAATTTTGATATTTTATGCATTATCTCTTTTGTATTTTCATATAATTCTAAAAAGAGTTTGTAATATTGATCATATTTTTCAAAATGTTCTTTTTCTGCGTCAATTTTTGTTTCTATTTTTATCCAGTTCTTAATTTCTTCAGGTTTTTTAAATATACCAGTTCCTAAACCTACAAGAAAAGCGTCTCCCAACGGAGCTTCAATATTATCAGAAAGTTTTATCATGTTATATCCCGTTACATCTGCAAATATTTTCGTCCACAATTCAGAATTAGCAACTCCCCCTACTATCCAACAATCAGGATTCAATTTAATACCTGATTCTTTGGCAGTTTCCATATTATGCCTTAAAGAATAAGCTGCTGATTCCATTAAAGCTCTATATACATGCTGCTTTTGATGATAAAGAGAAAGTCCTAAAATAACACCTCTTGCATCTGGATCCCAAATAGGAGAACGCTCGCCCATAAAATATGGCAATGCCAGTAACCCTTCACTTCCCAAAGGTATCTTTTTTGCTTTTAATTCCAAAAGATCATATGGAGAAATGCCTACCTGCTTACCAACATTTGATTCTAATTGTCCAAATTCATCGATGAACCAATCAACTAAAGCGCCTGTTGTAGCACTTCCTCCAAAAGTATAAAGTAATTTATCTGCTTCTACCACATAAGGATAATTAACTAATTTTGAGGAAGGAGGCTTTTTATCGTATAAAAGGGTTCCCCAACAAGTTGAAGTTCCTGCCATAAATACGTGTTCTCCTTCATTTAAAACACCTGCACTTAATTGAGCCATTGGCGCATCTATTCCTCCACTTATTATTGGAGTTCCTTCAATTAAGCCTGTTAAATTAGACATTTCTTTAGTAAGATAACCTGCAATATCATGAGAATTAAGGATCTTCTCAGGAAGCATAGTTATTGGTATTCCTAATGCATCTCCCATTTCTTGAGACCACTTTTTAGTCCTAATATCAAAAACTCCCCCGAGATTACCCGCCGAACTATAATCTGTTGACAGTTCCCCAGTTAATTTAAAAATAATATAATCTTTTGGACTGACAAATTTATATGTTTTATTCCAAATGTCTGGTAAATTATCTCTTATCCACATTATTTTTGTAAATCCAAAATAAGAATCTACATAATTTCCGGTAATTTCAAAAAGTTTATCATGAGGAATATTATCTTTAACCCATTGTGTTTCTTGCCAAGCTCTTCTATCCATCCAAATAAGACA
>NZ_DAOPSE010000087.1:0-2498 GCF_035349255.1 Defluviitoga sp.
TGGAATGTAGATGATCATTGGTTATTAAAAGAGATTCATAGATATATAAATGTATCATACAACAAAAAATTATTTTGGATACCTTTTTGGGCGAGTTATAATGTTCATTTACTTGATGATTATCAAAACTATTATTTTGATGCAGCTTTTTTACAACCTAATTATATGTTTTACGAAAAAATAAAAGGAGTCGAAGAAGCTGCCGAAGCCGCAAAAAAAAGAAATGCAGGTATAGAGATGGAATATTTCCTTAATTTAAATGAACCGATTAAAGTATCCCAAGAACGCCATAAAAGATTTAGAGAATATTTAAATGGTGGTGTTAAGTATGGTTATATGGATGCAGCATGTGCGTGGTTTGTTGGAGGAAAGATTGGAGAAATGTTAAAAGATCCGATTGAATTTGAATTTTATCAAGATATAGTTGATTTTGTACATAAAAGATACAAGATAAAAAATATAATCTAAATTTATATAGTTGGAGTTTATAATTATATTATTTTCTTAGTACAAGGAGTAATTGATGTTGAAAATAAATATTTTGGATCTATTAAATACTTTTGAGAGTATTGGAATTAGAAAGGGAGATACACTTTTGGTACATAGTTCATTATCAAGTTTTGGTTACGTAGAAGGTGGGACACAAACTGTTATTGAGGCTTTATTGGCTTCCGTGGGAATAAGCGGAAATGTTTTTGTTCCAACACTTACAGGTAAACCAAGTGATGGTCCAACTAATCCTCCAGTTTTTGATGTGAAAAAATCTCCTTGTTGGACTGGTAGAATTCCTTCTGAGTTTATGAAATTACCTGATGCTAAAAGAAGTTTGCATCCTACTCATTCTGTTGCAGGGATAGGTCCTTTAGTAGATTATTTGATTAAAGGTCATGAAGATTCATTGACGCCTTGTGGAAAAGATTCACCCTACATAAAAATAGCTGAAATTGGAGGTTACATTTTGTTGCTAGGGGTAACAATGGATTCTAACACGACTATTCATTCAGCTGAAGAACTAGCAAATGTGCCTTATCATTTACAGAAAGAAAAGACAGAGTGCACTATTGTAGATCATAGTGGAAATATACTAAAAAGGGAAATATATCTTCATAGATGGGGAACACCAAGATACTTTCAAAAAATAGAAGAGCCTCTTGAAAATTTACATATATTAACTCAAACAAAGTGTGGTAATTCGGTGATTAGATTAATAAAATCAATGCCGATGATTGAATGGTTGTACAAAAAATTAATACAAAATCCAGAATATCTTATAAAGGAGAGTTAGATATATGAGGATAGTTTATTTGCCATTAGATGAAAGATTTTGCACCAGAGAATACTTTTTAATGTTCACAAAAATTGCCGGGTTAGACATATTAACTCCCCCCAGAGAACTATTAGGTTCTAAAAAAGTGCCTGCTGATACTGATGCTTTAGAAAATTGGCTTTTAGAAAATGTCAAAACAGGAGATAGTCTGATTATCTCTTTAGATACTCTAATTCATGGAGGATTGATTCCCTCACGAATAAATTTAATCCGTTCGGAAACTATACGAGACAGATTGAAAATTTTTTCTATTTTAAAAGATAGGAAAGTAGAAATATATCTTTCAACAACAATAACAAGGATTCCAATATATAATTCTGCAGATGAAGAACCCGATTATTGGGAATATTATGGTGAAACATTAAGCGATATGTCGAAAGAATTTGCTAGATATTTAGAATCAAATAATATAGAGAATTTATCTTATAAAGATATTCTTCCTGAGTTTTTAAATCAAAATGAAAAAAGATATCAACATATTCCTAAGTGGATGATTGAAGACTTCTTTTGGCGAAGGGAAAGAAATTATAATATTATACGAGAAGTCATAGAACTGGTGAATGAAGAGATAATAGACTTTTTAAATTTAACCTTGGATGATAATTCTGCTGGTAGCCTTTCTGTATATGAAGCACAGCAGCATAGGAATTTTGTAAAAAAATTAGGCTTAGAAGAAAAAATTTCAGTTCATCCTGGAGCAGATGAAACTTCTCTTACCCTTTTAAGTAGATTTTTGTGCTCAAAATTTCAATACGCTCCTTCTTTTGAATTATTTTATGTACATCCAGAATCAATAAATTTAATTCCTCCATATGAAGGTTATCCTTTAAAAGAAAGTGTGGAAAATCATATTAAAGCTGCAGGTGCACAAATTAAATCAAATGGTGAAATACTGCTTCTACTTAATAACACAATCGATTATAGCAAATACGAAGTTATTTATCAGGATGAAGTAAAAGTTAATGAAGAAGAGTATGAAAAGATTTTAATGCAAATTTTGAAAGAAAATAGAATTGTAGGAATTGCAGATATAAGGTATGGAAATGGAGCGGATAAGAGATTAGTAGAAAAACTATTAAAAGAATCCTTAGATTGGAAAAGAATGAATTATGCAGGATGGAATACAGTGAGTAATACCCTTGGAACAGTAATTATACATTCAATTATTCAA
>NZ_DAOPSE010000088.1:0-2226 GCF_035349255.1 Defluviitoga sp.
TGATAATTATCTTCAGTTAAAATACAGTTGATTCGATTTCTTGTTGTTTGGGGTTTCTCAGACACAATAACAACTTTTTGACCCATTAATGCATTAATTAATGTAGATTTTCCTACATTTGGTTTTCCTGCAACAGTGACAAAACCACTTTTAAAATTATTTTGCTCCATATTTTCCTCCTAAATTTAATAATCCAGGCGTTTTATTAAAACCAAAGTTTAATTATAAACTCTATTTTGGCAACGTGGCCAAGACAGTTTTTCAAACCTTTTTTGAAGTAATTAAAAGATAAACATGATGAATATGTTGAACATAGAGTAATTATATCATATTGTGTTGTTCTTAAGTTTTTATTTAATATAACTAATAAATTATTGACTCGAAACTTTACACAAAAATGATATAATAAAACTGAAATTTAATAATGTAATTTAACAAAATCTTTCAGAAAATATGGATTTTTTACCTACCATTTTTATTATTTCTTTCTTAATACAATATTTTAATCTTTCAAAAATTTATTCAAATGTCATTCAAATCATAATTTTGCCTTTCAATATTAACTAATTGAAATATATTTATTTTTTATTGTCTCATTAATATACTAAATATCGAATAAAAAGATTACCTTCCGAAATTAGAAAGGAGGTGAATCAAAATGTTAAAGACATCTAATAAGTATGCTTTAAAATTGGAGAACGTATGTTCTCATGTTGGCGAGTTTGAACTTAAAAATATCTCGTTTGAAATTGGTGGAGGAGACGTTTTATCGGTGTTAGGTCCTTCAGGATCGGGAAAAACTGTGCTTTTAAGGACTATCGCAGGTTTAATGAAATTAGATTCAGGCAAGATATTACTAGGAGGAGAAAGAATAGATGATTATTCTCCCAAAGATAGAAGGGTAGGATTCGTATTTCAGAATTATGCACTTTTTCCTCATCTTGATTCAAAACTAAATTTGGGATTTCCTTTGTATATAAGAGGTAAAAAGAAAAAAGAAGTTTATGTTGAAGCTACCAAAGCTGCTCAAGAATTAGATGGACTGCCAAATTATTTAGAATTTAAACCAAGTGAGTTGCCTGAAGGTATGAAACAATTAATTGCCGTTGGGAGAGAAAAGTTAAACGAATGCAATTTATTACTTCTTGATGAACCATTAAGTCAATTAGATAGGAAGTTACACGTTGAAATGAGGACCTTTTTAAAAAGGTTTATTTCAGATCTAGACAAAACGACCGTTGCGGTTTTTAGCGATCCTGAGGATGCAGTAGCTCTAAGTGATTATATAATGATATTAGATAATGGTGAAATGTTGCAATTTGGAGAAACATTTGAAGTATATAATAATCCTATTAATATAAAAGTAATGGAGCTTTTAGCAAGACTTGGATTGAATGTAATAAATGCCGAAATCATTAATGGAAAAGCTTTTAATACTTTTCCTGTAAATCTTCCTGATGGATTGTATAAATTTTGTTTTAGACCTGAAGAAATTGAATTAAGTCATAAAGGGTTAGAAGTCATATCGTATCAAAGTTATATTTATGATTCTTCACGTAAGTTGGTAGATTGCGATTTTAATGGTGAAACTCTCAAACTTTTAGTTCATAAGAGCACCCCTCATAAATTTAAATTTATTCCAACAAATCCGAAGTTTTTCAATATATAGAAGTATTTAAAAAATCGGCAATTTAATATCTATTGTTACAAGTGATAAAAGTCACCTTAGATATTAAAAATTTGTTCATTAAAAGTATATTATGAAAAAACTATGAAAAAACTATAATGAAAAGAAAGAGTAAAATTTATCGGTTTGTGTTTATACTTTTTAATCTTTGCTTAAAATAAACGAAAAATTACGATTTTCTTATTTATTGACATATATTAGCCCATATTTACTTTCGATTATTCTTAAAAGCTCTTAAACGAGTTTGACTTTTCCTGTGATTACAGTTAAAATATTATTGCCTAGTATTGTATTTAGTAACGCATTAATAAATAAAAGCTAAATAACAAAAGGCTGGAGAGATGGAGAAAAGCCTATTTTTACCAAAATTTTGGTGAAAATAGGTTTTTTTTTGCTACAAGTATTTTTAGTTGTATTACCTAAATATCTTTAGGAGGTGGCGTTATGAAACGTTTTGTGATGTTGTTGGTATCTGTTTTGTTACTTGCTGGGTTAACTTTTTCTGTAACAACGATTGAATTTTGGCATGCTATGAGTGG
>NZ_DAOPSE010000089.1:0-1973 GCF_035349255.1 Defluviitoga sp.
CAGAAGATGTCATTGTGCCTCCAGAGGCGGTTATTGAGTTGGCAGATTTATGGTTGCAAATACAAGCAACAACAGATGATGAAGAAATAAAAGAACTTATGAAAGAAGTGACAAAAATTCATAGAGAAAACTTGTGGATGATAGGAACTGTAGGAGAAGACATAGCACCTACGATAGTAAAAAATAATTTTAAGAATGTTCCTAAAGAACTGGTTTCAGATGCGGTATTCTTTACTCCGCTGAACGGAATGCCGATGCAATTCTTTATTGACCAATAACATAACTTCCTTCCTCCTTCACAGGGAGGAAGGAATCTTCTCTAAAAAATATTAAATAAGTAACATATATTAATGATCACTAAATAGGCAACTTTATTATTTAGCAACAGAACATAAAAATACAGGATGTGAAATTTTGAAAATCTCAATTATAGGAGCTGGAAGTGTTAGATTTCCCCTCCAGTTAATAGGAGACATTGCACAAAATAAAGGTTTATCTGGTTCCAAACTTTGTTTGATGGATGTGAATGAAACACGTCTAAATGCAACTTACATTTTAGCAAATAAATATTGTCTAGAATTGAATTCAAATCTCAAGATTGAAAAAACTATGAGCTTAGATGAAGCTATAGAAGCTGCAGACTTCATAATAAATACTGCTTATCCTTATCCAGAAGACCTAGAAGATGGATACCAACGATGGGAAATAATTACTGAAATCGGAGAAAAGCATGGCTACTATAGAGGTATTGATTCACAAGAATTTAACATGGTTTCAACTTACTCATATCTCATTTGTTCTTATCCCGATATTAAACTCGCACTAGACATAGCTAATAAAATGAAAGAACTAGCCCCAAAGGCTTGGTTGATGCAAACAGCTAATCCTGTTTTTGAAATAACCCAAATTGTAAAAGATAAAACTCAAATCAATATCGTTGGTTTTTGTCATGGCTCTTCTGGAGTTAACGAAATCTTTAGGGAACTAAATCTCGATGTAAACCAGGTTGAATGGCAAGTAGCAGGAGTTAATCACGGTATATGGCTAAATAAATTTGATTACAATGGACAAAACGCTTATGAGTTATTAGACAAATGGGTAAAAGACAAATCACATACTTGGGAACCACAAGATCCTTGGGATGTACAGCTATCGCCAGCTGCAATAGACATGTATAAATTTTATGGAATGATGCCTATTGGAGATACTGTTAGAAATGGTAGTTGGAAATATAATTATGATTTAGTAACAAAGAAAAGATGGTATGGAAAATTTGGAGGAATTGATAACGAAGTAGAAAGGCCTAAGTTTCACCAATCACTGAGAAGTGCTCGAAGAAGAATGATCGAATTATCTAAGACTATAGAAAAAGATCCTTCCATAAAACTAACGGAAGTTTGGCCAGAAGTTTTTAAAAAAGGTGAAATGAGTGGAGAACAACATATTCCTTTTATAAATGCTCTGATAAATGATAAGCAGACAAGATTAATACTCAATGTGGAAAATAAAGACATAATTAAAGGGATCCCAAAAGATATTGTTGTTGAAGTTCCTGTAATCGTAGATAAACAAGGTCTTCATCCTCAAACTTTGAATCCCAATCTAAATAGTAGAATAGCGGAGTATTTTTTGGTTCCAAAAATAATGAGAATGAAAATGGCCCTTGAAGCATACATTACCGGGGATTTAATGATTCTTGAAGAATTTTTAGTGCGAGATCCTAGAACTAAATCTCATAAGCAAATTAAAGATGTTCTAGATGAAATAATGAATCTTTCATTCAATCAAGAAATAAAAGATCACTTCAAGTATTAAAAAATTTTTGGAAAATGAATACCAAATTGACCATAATTATTAAGATATCCAACTTATGATATCCAACCTCGAAATTTAGAAAAAAGATTCTTTATTGATACACCAATTTCACGGGAGGTGGTATTATGAAAAGTAAGAAAGTGGTAATTTATTTATTG
>NZ_DAOPSE010000090.1:0-1880 GCF_035349255.1 Defluviitoga sp.
TATCTACTTCTACTTCAGCATGTGCAGAAGAGGCATGATCTAATCTATGTAGTATGCCTTTTATCAATACATATAAGTGATAATATTTATGAGATTGAGTTATTCTATTTGTCATATCATTTAAATAAAATTTGTCGAGTTTTTGTATGTTAGTTCCCATATGTTTATTAATTTCGGAAAGTTGAGGTTCTAGATCTTTGCATATAACTTCAATAATATGCCCTTTGTTGGGGATAATGTTTCTTTCATGATGAAACGCTATTGCTTGTATAATTATCTTTATCAGTTCATTGTCGTCAGATAGTCGATGTGACATTTCTTCAAAAGGTAAAAAGGCTGGGGAGAGATAACTATGAGGGATATCGTTTATAAAAGAACTATAAATCTTTTCTTGCCCAATCATTTCTCTAATTACATTTTGAAAAGGTGTAAATGCTTTTCCAAAGTCATGATAAAATACTGTTATGTATACGCAATACCAAAATAGTTCTTTGTTAACCACGTTGGGTAAGATATTTTCAATTTTCGAGCCATACATAGTTTTTAATATTTCTAAATTTTCCAAAAGTTTTTGGGTATGTT
Organism: Defluviitoga sp.; assembly: GCF_035349255.1. Classification (NCBI taxonomy): domain Bacteria; kingdom Thermotogati; phylum Thermotogota; class Thermotogae; order Petrotogales; family Petrotogaceae; genus Defluviitoga; species Defluviitoga sp. The sequence goes on from NZ_DAOPSE010000090.1 coordinate 583, forward strand.
CATACAAGGTTTCCTGGGGATTTGATTTAGCATATATCATTTTCCTCACCTTTCATTAAAAAAAACGAGATCTCCTTCTTCATCTAAAAGAATTGTTCCTGAATCTATTACGTTACCGCTTTCAACATATACAGTATCGATACGTTCCCATACTCTTAGTTCGTTTTGTATAGTATATTTCCAGTTAAGTCGGTAGTTTATGCCGCTCAAACCAGGTGGTAATTGTTTTTTGGGTATATAAATAGGCAATTTTATTTCATAAGGATCAGCTTTTCCACGTCCTATAATTATTTCTTCTAAATCTACTTGTTTAAAATCCTCTATTACAGCTAAATCTTCTTTTCTTCCTAAACTGAAATATTCTTCTGAACCTTTTATTCCTTTAATAATTGAGTCAATAATATTTGATTGAGCACAAACATGTATAATCAAATTTACATTGTATAACATATGCACATAGGAGGGTACAGAAGTAACACTCAGATCTTTTCTACTTTTATACGAATACATACTTTGTAAATTGAAACAGATATTTTCGAAGCTTCCTTGAATAGAAATAGCTAGAGGAATAAATTCTTTAGCATTCATAATCTTATGCAATAATCCTTTTACGGTAGAGTAAGGGGGCAGAGGATACGTCTCTGCCACCTTAAAAGCAAAAGGCTTTTTATAAGTTGCATTTTGCTGGTAAATATTCAGTTTTAAAGCTTTCATGTATTGCTCACTCCATAAAAACTATTGACATCATTTTTCATTTTGACAAAAAAATCTTCTACTGATAAGGCTCTTTCTCCGAACATTTCTTTTATTTTAAAATCATTTGAAAAGTAGCCATCGGCAATGCCTACGAATGTTTTATCTTTAATTTTGGTATTATCTAAGGTTTTTTCTAAAGCGCTGTTAAGTTTATCTTCTTGAATATAATACAATCCGTTTTTCATATTTAATCCTATTCTTCCTAAGAAGAAAGGAGAAGCCAAATCATAAATGCCACCTATTATAAATATTGGAGAAAGGTTTTCTTGCCTTCCACGAATGTTTCTATTAAGGAGTTTTATTATTTCTAAAAATTGATTAACTCTTTTTGATTTTTCGGCATTATCCAAAATGATTTCTCCATCTTCCCCTATCTTAGCTAGATCTATAGTAAAGGTATATGTATATAGGCTTAAATGCTGTTCAATGTTGGCTATGTTAGGGTGTTCTTTTATCCTGTCAGCAAGTCCTTTGTTAGTTAAAAATTCTGTGTCACTTCTGTATGGTTCAAGAGAGATAGCATGACTCAAACGCACCACTGC